>JBFKEC010000058.1:0-13922 GCA_041619315.1 Oceanococcus sp.
CGCGATATTCGAACCGTTTAAAAGCAGCTGTATGCGCAGAACATCTGAGGTGCGGCCAATACCGATCAACCAGCCGGTGACCACATAACCCGCCAACGCCGCCGGCGCGCTCCAGATCCGAATCTGGATGTAGCCGTGCGCACTCGCTTCCACCGCCTGCGACGCATCAAATGCGTTCAGTGCTAGCCAGGTCAGGGGGATCTGGGCGCTCACCAGCAGCAGGCCTATAGCAGCGCCCAGCAACAGCCCACGCTGCGCCACGGCACGCTCCTCTGCACTGTCGCCCTGCCCGGCCGCGCGTGCGACAAATCCGCTTGTGCCCATGCGCAGAAAGCCGAAGGCCCAGAACAGAAAACTGAATATCAGAGCGCCCAGAGCAATTGCCCCAAGCTCATGCGACTGCCCCGTATGTCCAATGACGGCGGTATCCACAAGTCCGAGCAAGGGCGTCGCGCAATTGGCCAGAATGATCGGCCAGGCCAGCATCAAGATGCGGCGCCAGCCGGGCGGGCTTAATGTTGCAAAACGGGGAGAGGTATTCACTGTGCAAGAATACCCGGACACCGTATAAGCAACATCTTGTCATCGTCGCGCCATGATTATGCGCGACATTGGCGCGCACCGAAGCCGGTCACGAACTCGGCCAGCGTCTATGGAGACCACCATGCAGCAACCGAAAACCCCCGAAACTCAGCAGCAGCTCGGCCTGCTCAACGAACTCAGTCCGCAGATTGAAAAGCTGATTGAACGGCATATCGAACAGCGCAACCTTTGGTATCCCGCCGAGTTGCTTGATGCGGATGAACGCGATGAACTCACCGAGCGCGCTCGCAGCCTGCCTGAATCGGTACGCGCCGGGCTGGCCCTGAACCTGCTGACCGAGGAAGGCCTGCCGCATTTCCATCGCCTGATTGCACAGTACACGGGTGAGGACAGCGCGTGGGGTTATTGGAATAACATCTGGACCGCTGAGGAGGATCGCCACGGCTGTGTCCTGCGTGACTATGCGCGTGACGCCAAGGTCTTCGACATGCTTGGTCTGGAGAAACTGCAATATCAGTATCTGGAGGCCGGTTTCAATCCAGACTGGCATTCCGACCCCTACCGGCTGGTCGCGTATACCAGCCTGCAGGAGAAAGCGACCCAACTTTCACACGCCAATCTGGCTCGCCTGGCCGCGCCCCACGAACCCAAGTTGCAGCACATTCTTTCGCGCGTGGCGGCGGATGAATCGCGCCATCACAAATTTTACCGCGACACCTTTGCCCTGTTACTGGAAGCCGACCCGGAACGGGCACTGCGTGCGGCCTGGGCGGTGATGCCCAAACTGATCATGCCTGGACATACCATTCCGGGTTATCGCCAACTTGCGGATATTGCGCATCGCTCCGGCATCTATGGTCCCAAAGACTACGCCGTGATCGTGGCGCAAATGCTCGACACCTGGCGCATCGCCGCAACCCGCGGCCTTTCGCACAGCAGCGAACGCCTGCAGGAGAAGCTGCTTGCCCTGCCGGATCGCATACAGCGTCTGGCTGAACTGGTCACCGCACGGCGGCGCGACGACGACTCTGCTGCGCTGCGATTCGAGTTTTTGCACGCCCCCGGTTAAACCGCGCCCAGCCCGTCACAAATACGTCACACGACTGTCCGGTAAGTGTCATTTACGCGCTCTAGTGTTGTGGGATAACCACCACATCATGATGAGGACGTATTGGCATGGGCCACCATCCCGTAGAAGACAGCAACCGTTCAGACAATGTTGAGTTTCAGGACATCCTGCAGCAGCTAGTCAGCCGACGCCGCATGCTGCAGGTCGGTGCCGCAGGTGCCACCATTGCCAGTGGCGTTGGCCTTGTTGGCTGCAACAGCGACAGCGACAGCAACATGGCTTCCAAGCTTGGCTTTGTTCCGGTCGCCAAGCACAAGGCTGACCGGGTTGCCGTGCCTGCAGGCTACAAGGCTCAAGTCTTGTTTGCATTGGGTGATCCGCTAAACGACAGCATCAGCGCCTATCCCAATGATGGTTCGGATGACGGCAACTGGGATCAGCGTGCCGGCGACCACCATGACGCCATGGCCTTCTTCCCCAGCACGCGTGGTGGCAACAGTTCAAGCGAAGGCTTCCTGGTCATGAACCACGAAGCCTTGACCGATGCCTACCTGCATCCTGCTGGCCCAACAACGGACGCACAGAATCGTCGCCCGCTGGATGAAGTCCTCAAGGAACAATACGCCCATGGCGTGAGCATTGTTGCGGTCAAGGACGACGGCAACGGCAACTGGTCAATTGATCGCTCCAACGCCCTCAACAAACGCTGGCATACCAACAGCGAAATGGTACTGAGCGGCCCGGTTGCAGGCACCACTTTTGCCCGCACACCGCTGTCAGCCGACGGCATCACCACCTACGGCACCCTGAATGATTGCGGCCACGGTGTCACGCCGTGGGGCACCTACATCGCCGGTGAAGAAAATTGGTTTGCCTACTTCATCATCGATGAAGGCGCCAGCGACAGTGAAACCGAAGAACTCGCGCGTTATGGCATTACCGCCGGATCGGGTGGCTTTAACTACCGCGGCTGGGATACGCCAAGCGATGCTGGCGATCTGCAGAAACGTTTCAACCTGACCCGCACCGGCGCCAGTGCCGAAGATGATTTCCGCAACGAAGCCAATCATTTTGGTTATGGTGTGGAAATCGACCCGTATATGCCTGACGAAACCCCACGCAAACGCACTGCGATGGGTCGGTTCTCGCATGAAGGCATGTGCTTCGCGCCGGTTGTGGCCGGCCGCCCGGTGGTGGCGTACTCAGGCGACGACTCGCGCGGCGAATACATCTACAAGTTCGTGTCCCAGCAGCTGTGGAATGCAGCGGATGCCAAAGGTGGCATGGCCGCCGGCACCAAATATCTGGATGCAGGCACGCTGTATGCCGCCAAGTTCAACGACGACGGCACTGGCGAATGGGTGGAACTGAATGCCAGCAACACAGGCGGCATGTCGCAGGCTGAAGTTTGCCTGTACACCCGCATCGCAGCGGACCGCGCCGGCGCCACCAAGATGGACCGCCCGGAATGGGGCACGGTCGATCCAATCACCGGCATGGTCTACTTCACGCTGACCAATAACAACACCAGCAACCGCAATCTGGATACCCTTGATGCGGCCAACCCGCGGTCCTACGAGGACCCCAACGGGCGCACCGGCAACGTCAACGGACATATCATTCGCTGGCGTGAATTTGGCGACCGTGCCGATGCCACCGGCTTCGACTTTGACGTGTTCCTGTTCGGTGCCCGCGCCACCGATGATGCCAACATCAATGTCTCGGAACTGACTGCCGAGCAGGACTTCTCAAGCCCGGACGGCATCTGGAGCGATAAGCGTGGCGTGCTCTGGATCCAGACCGACGACAGCGCCTACGGTGACGTCACCAATTGCATGATGCTGGCCGCTATTCCTGGCGACGTACAGGATGGTGGGGTCAAGACCATCACCTCTACGCTTGACGGTGAATCCGCCAGCGTTCCGACACTGGTTGGGGCCAAACTGGACACCGATCGTCTGGCCCGTTTCCTGGTCGGCCCGGTCGAATGTGAAATCACGGGTGTGGACATGACGCCGGACTCGCGCGCGATGTTCGTCAACGTGCAGCACCCGGGTGAACGCGGCGATGCCACGACACCGACCAGCAACTGGCCGAGTGGCAGCGGCGACGCCGCCGACATCGGCTCGCCGGGTTCACGCCCGCGCAGTGCCACCATCGTGATCACGCGTGAGGACGGCGGCCCGATAGCCCTGTAAGCTAGCGCCCTAGTCGTAAAAAAGCCCCACCGGAGACGTTCGGCGGGGCTTTTTTTATGCCGTGCTTCAGCGATTCGGAACGATGAAGTCGACCATGGGGCCGAGTTCAAGCCGCAGTCGGCGACACGGCGCATAAATCTCGCCATCCATCATCCACGCGGTGTCCTGATCAAAGGTGAAGTCGAGCATGGTGTCCTGCTCACGAGTCAGATTGGGACCACTCACCAGTCTGCCGGAATGAAAGCGATGCAGATTGCGGACCACGAATGCAGGCGGCACATTGCCGTAGATCAGATGCATGTTTTGCCCATCCTCCCCCGCACCCGGCGCAACCTTGAACCCGAGCGGCAACTCATCAATGGTCATGGCCAGAAACAGACGCAATCGGCTTTGTTCAATCGGATCGCGGGTACCTACCAAGGTCACGGTCAACGGCTCGAAAAGGCGTGCTGCCACCCCATCGTATTTGCCCAGACTCATGCTCGCCCGGGCGATCAGACCGATCGCACCGCGCACGCCACCGGCGTCATATTGCTGCAGGAAGCGGACCGGGGCACCAAAGCCGAAGGTAAAGCCGGCATAGCCCTGATCCGAGAGCATTGCGCGCCGCGCCTTGGGCTGAGTTTTGCCAGGTTTTCGCAACATGGCGGCGAGTACGCGTGCAGGGTCCTCACGCGGCATGCCCAGATGGCTCGCAACCATGTTCATGGTCCCGCCGCGCAAGGCCATGAAATCCGGCAAATCATCACCCCACACCTGAATCGCAGTCGACAGCACCTGTGACAGGGTTCCATCACCGCCAAACGGCACCAGCGAGGTCACGCCGGCTGCACGCAACTCGTTCAGGGCCTGTGGCAATTCTTCCAGTGTCGCGGTTTCGACCACCTGCGCCCGGCTGCCAAATTTTCGCCGCAATCGCGCGGCATTCCAGCGTCGCAGTCGCTTTGAGCCGGCATGCGGGTTGACCACAATCCCGGCTAAGCTATGGGCATGATCCCTTTTCTTGAACATCCTTCAATCACGATTTTTGGCCACACCATCTACGCCTTCGGCCTGATGGTGGCGCTGGCGATTTTTGTGGGGCTGGAACTTGTTAAACGCCAGGCGCCGCGCTATGGCATCGATGCGGATGACGCCAGTGCACTGGCGTTCTGGACGATCGTCTGCGGGCTGGTAGGTTCGCACTGGTTTTCAGCGCTGGCATATTACCCTGAAAAGGTCATGGCCAACCCGCTTGAGTTACTGAAAATCTGGGGTTCCATGTCCTCGTTCGGCGGAATACTGGGTGGTCTGATTGGCGCTACGGTGATCATGCGCCTGAAGCATTGGCCAGCACAGCAAGCGCTGCGCTTTGTCGACATGGTGGCCTGGGCGTTTCCGTTTGCCTGGCTGTTTGGACGCTTTGGCTGCACCCTGGCGCACGATCATATCGGGATCGAAAGCAACGCCTGGATTGCCGTCAATTTCCCCGACGGCCCGCGCCTCGATCTGGGTTTGATTGAATGGCTGCTGACCATACCCATCGCCATCCTGTATTTTCTGCTGCGCACCCGGGTGCGGCCAGCCGGTTTTTACATCGCTCTGTTCTTCACCCTGTACGGACCGATTCGTATCCTGCTCGACAGCCTGCGGGTTGAAGATGCGCGCTACCTCGGCGCGACCCCGGCCCAGTATGTCGCGGCTGCATTCACCCTTGCCGGCATAGTCTGGCTCCTGCGCCTGCGCAGCGCCGGCGTTGTCCTGCCCGCCACCCCCAAAACGACAAAGGCATCACCCCGCAAAACCAGGCGTAAACAACGCAAACACTAGTCGGACAGCGTGCGCAGGTGCGCGACAAAATCAGCCGCCCAAATGGTCAGGTTGGTGTTTCCCGGCCGGCACCGCTGCAGTGCAAACACTACGCCCCAAGCAAGCGTTCACTACAGCCTGTTAGAGAACTCCCGCTTTAACGCACGAATTTTCTAGTCCAGAATGATTAGATTCATGCATTTCGTGTGAATACAAAGCGCATTCAGACCGGGGGAGTTATGCCGCGCAGCTGAATCAGGAACCTGCTCAGCCACGCGGCTGCAGACTGGCTGACATCAGCCTTTCCCGTTCGCTGCTAAAGCGTGCCCAAGTTCACGGTGCTGAGCGCTAGCATAAAAAATAAATGAATCGGCCATACGGCGCCTGCGTCGACCTGGTCGAAAACGAGGAGACAACCATGAACAGAACAATCGCACTCGGATTGGCACTGATCGGCAGCTTGCTGTGCAGCACCAATGCCCTGGCACGCGATGCCAACAAAACCCAATACCCCATCGTCTTTGCCCATGGTATGGCGGGGTTTGATGACATTCTGGGCTATGACTACTGGGGCGATGATTACGGCGTATTCGTACTCGACACCTGCCAGTGGGGTGAGTATTACTGCAACGGCGATATCCATTCCTCACAGGAAAGCTTTGTTGCATCAGTCACGCCGTTTCAGAGCTCGGAGCACCGTGGCTATGAGCTGTACCAGGACATCGAGGGCTATCTGGCCTCATCCGGTCACAGCTATGTCAATGTGATTGGACATTCTCAGGGTGGTCTGGATCTGCGCAAGGCAGCCAAGCTGCTGCACCAGAATCGCGGCTACAAGGTGGTGCGCTACGGCATCAGCATTTCCTCACCTCACCGTGGCTCACCGGTGGCCCAGGCGGTGTACAACATCAACCCGACCCTGCAAGGCGTGCTGGAAGATCTGGCCGAAATGTTTGGCGATATCGTTTATGGCGGCGGTAATGATGCCATTGCAGCGCTCAAGCAACTGATCAACCACGACGCCGACCCCAACGATGGCATCACCACCGGCACCTACGCGTTCAATCAGAACTACCCCGGCGATAGCAGCCATATGGCGCGTTCACGCAGTTTCATGACGGGTCAGGATGACGGCAATCTCAACCCGGGTCTGAAATTTGTCCGTGATTACATCTGGTCGATTGATGGTGACGGCTACGCCAGCTATGACGCCAATGGTGATGGCGCACTGGGCACCGGCGATGGCAGCCTGCGCGATCAGGATGATGATGGCCTGGTCGGCATCAACTCGCAGCAGATGGGTTATCGCATGGAGTACTGGGAATGCTATGGCTGCCTGGATTATGTCTGGGCCCAAAGCGACACCGGCTATGTCGGCGATCTCAACGCCCCAACCAGCACCCAGATGAGTTCGCACGCCTGGAAGATCAACCAGGATCACGTCGACGTCATTGGCGTGCCGCCCGACACCTTTGATGAGATGGAGTTTTACGCCGCCATCACTGACTACATTGCCGACAACGGCTACTAAGACCTGAAACAGGGCTGGGCGGAAACGCCCAGCCCATTGTGGTCCCTGTCTGGAGGCTTCCATGAACAAGGCAATCTGGTCGCTGGTCGGCCTGCTGCTTGCTGTCGTTGCGGTTTTTTCTTTTTGGCCACAGCACACGCCACAGCAGCAAACAACATCACTGAACGCGACGGATCCGCAAGACACATCGGCTGCACAGGTTTCGATGGCGGAGCCGGACGACGTTAACAACCGCGCGGACAGGCAAACAGAGCGTTTCAATGAAACGGCATTCATCAATGATCTGCGCCAGCGCTTTACGCCGCATCTGCACATCAAACACGCCCAGATTCGCAGCCTCGAGCAACTGATTTCCTATCTCAAGGCGAAATACCCTGAGGATTGGGAATCGCGCGTGCTGCCCATGCTGCAAACGATATTCCCCAACCTTGCCAACGAGTTGTACGAACGCTTCTTGAGCCTGCAACGTTACACCGCCTGGCTACAGGACAATCGCGAACAACTCAAAACCATGTCCGCTGCGGATCGCCGCGCCTCACTTTGGCAAGCCAGAGAACAGGCTTTTGGTGAGCATGCACAGGACATCTGGGCTGCCGAACTGCGCAGCCAGCATCTGGCGGACTCCTTGAATCAGTTGCCCGCCGACCTGCCAGCAGTGGCGCGCGCTCAAGCCTTTCGCGCAGCCATCGATGAGGTCTACGGTGAGCAGGCCGAGGACATTCTGAATCAACGTCGCAGCGAGTTACTCAATCACCTCATCCAGCAACAACCCATACAGAAGGAATTGGCCGCCCTGCCCGCTGAGCAGCGGCTGCAAACCTTGCGTGAGGTCCGCGCCAGCATGGGCATGCCGGACGACGCACTGCAGCGCTGGCAAGCGCTGGATCAACGCCGAGATAGCGCTTGGTCCAGCGGGCAGACCTACATGCAGGCGCGGCAACAACTTGAGCAACAGTACCCGGACGATGCGCAATGGCGCATTGAGCAATTGCGCCAACAGCATTTCGGACAGATGGCCGAGCAGATCGCCCAGGAAGAACAGGCCGGCTTTTTCCGTTATGCCGGCCCGCGCTCTTACGGCCGTGAGTAGCGTTAGCTGGCCGAAGGCAACACCCGCGCCATCAAGCCGCGTGCGGCGTCACGCAAATCCTCGATCACCATGTACAGGCACGGCACCAGAATCAGGGTGATCGCTGTGGCAAACAAAATGCCGTAGCCAACCGAAATTGCCATGGGGATCATGAACCGGGCCTGGCGTGAGGTTTCGAAGATCATCGGGGCCAGACCGCCAAAGGTGGACAGGGTTGTCAGCATGATCGGGCGAAAACGCCGCGCCCCGGATTTGACGATAGCCAGCTTGGGGCTGTCCCCGGCCGCGCAGCGCTGATTGGCGTAATGCACCATCACCAGCGAATCGTTGACTACCACCCCGGACAATGCGATCACGCCCATGATGGAAATCAGGCTCATGCTGTAGCCCATCATCAAGTGCCCAAGCACCGCGCCGAATATGCCAAACGGAATCGCCAGCATGACCAGCACCGGCTGCACATAACTGGAGAATGGAATCGCCAGCAGGATATAGATCAAAGCCAGGGCGATCAGAAAACCCTTGCCCAGCGCATCCAGCGATTCCTGCATTTCTTGCTGACGCCCGGACAGGCCAAAGTTCAGCCCTGGATAATCCGCCATGAGCTGCGGCAGGGTGTCGGCCTGCACCGCCGCCAGCACTTGCGGCGCCTCGCTGCTCGGCTCAACGTTGGCGCTCACATCCAGACTGCGCCGCCCGTTGCGTCGAACGATGGTGCCATCGGCCTGATCACGCTCAAGCGTAGCGACAAGATTGAGCGGCACGAACGCCCCGTCTGGGGTTTGAATCAGAAGCTCACTGACCGCGCTCTCACTGTTGCGCTCTTCCTGTGGCAGCCGCACCAAAACGCGCACTTCGCTGCGTCCTCGCAGCTGACGCACCACTTCACTGCCATAGAACGACGCGCGGATCTGCCGGCCCACATCCTGGGCCGTCAGGCCGAGGCTCTTGCCCGCTTCTGTAATACGCACATTGTATTGACCCTTGCCCGGACGCACGCCATCGTCGACGTCAGCAACCTGGGGGAATTCACGCAGGGCATCACCCAGTCTCGCGCTGGCCTGCTCAAGCATACTTTCATCGCGATGGCTCAGTTCCAGACTCAAGCCCGGCCCACCGCCGGGCCCGCGACCGGTCGAGGCATAACGCACGTACTGCGCATCCGGCATCCCCGGTGTCTGCTCGCGCCACAGGCTGGCGAACTGCGCTGTACTGATCGGACGCACGTCAGGTTCGGTCAGATAGACCTGGGCACGCACCTGGGTTGGTTGCACGCGGGTGTAAATGCCGTACGCCAGGGTGTCGCCACCATGTGCGTCGATCACGCGTTGTGCCGCTTCGCGTATCACCTGCTCGGCGGCGGCCACCCGCTCCGGCGTGGTCCCATCCGGCATGACAACGGTGGCCTCGGCACGATCACCCTCAACACTGGGCATCAGCTCGAACCCCATGCGCCCGCTCAATGCATACGCCAGAACCACCATCAAAGCGCCCAGTCCAATGCTCAAAGTGAGATAACGGTGTTCAACGGCGCGCTCGACCAGTGGCTGATAAACGCGTTCGACCCAGGCGCTGAATCCGTTGGAAAAATCCTGCTGCCAGCGGCGCACACGGGATTCGCGCGCGAGCGGCTTGGAATGGGCCAGATGTGCCGGAAGCACAAACAAGGCCTCGATCAGGCTGATGGCAAAAACCGTGCACACCACCAGCGGAATCACACCCCACACCTTGCCCAGGAAACCGGGCACGAACAGCAGCGGCAGGAACGCCACAATGTTGGTCAACACACTGAAAGTGATCGGCACGGCAATGTCTCGCGCGCCCTGAATGGCAGCATCCAGAAACGACATGCCCTGCTGGCGGTATTCGTAAATGTTCTCGCCCGCGACCACCGCATCATCAACCACAATACCCAGGCTGATAATGAAGGCGAACATGGAAATCATGTTGATGCTGACATCCAGCCCCGGCATGAAAAGCAGGGCGCCCAGAAACGAAATGGGGATACCCATGGTGACCCAGAACGCCAGCTTGAATTCGAGAAACAGCGCAAGCAGGACGAACACAAGAATCAGCCCGAGAAAGGCATTCTTGAGCAGCAAGGCAAGGCGCTGACGATAGATGTCGGCATCATCATCAAGCACCATGACGCTGACCCCATCAGGCAAGGTTGCCTGAATCGGCGCCAGCGCATCATGCACCGCATCGGACACGCTGGTTGGGGTTTGATCACCAATGCGATAGACCTCGATGCCGATGGCACGCTGACCATCAAACAACGCCCAGTTTTCCTGGGTGTCGTCAAAGCCTTCGGTGACTGTGGCGATTTCGCCCAGCGTCACCACCGCGCCCTGCGCGGTCGTAATCACCGGCAGCACGGCAAATTCGCGCGCCCAGTCACGCCGCTCGCTGACCCGCACGAGGATTTCACCACTGCTCGAATCTACGCTGCCACCGCTGACATCACGGGCGGCGGCAGCAACCCGTGCAGACAGGTCAGGCAAGCTCATGCCAAAGGCCTGAAGCTGCGCCGAGGAGACATCGATATAAATGCGGTAATCGCGCGCGCCCTGCAATTCAACCTGGGTAATACCGGGGGTTGCCAGCAACTGGTCACGCACGGTTTCAGCAAGCTCGCGCAACTGCCATTCGCTGGTCTGTCCATAAATCAGGATGTCGAGTACTTCGCGTATGCGCTTGGCCAGCTCAACCTGAGGCTGCTCGGCATCATCCGGAAATGTCTGTATGCGCGACACCACCTGCTGTATGTCCTGCAAAACGGATGAGGCATCGGCATCTTCCTGCAACTCGGCGACCACCGAGCCGCTGCCTTCAGATGCGGTCGAGTTGATTTCGGCAATGCCGACCACGCCCTCCAGTGCCTCTTCTATGGGCAGGACAATGCCCTGCTCCACATCGGCGGGGCTGGCACCGGAGTAGGTCACGCTGACCGTCACCATATCCAGCGAAAACTCGGGGAATACTTCTTTTTTGATCTGGGTGCTGGCATAAAATCCGCCCAGCACCAGAACAATCATGAGCAGATTGGCCGTCACGCCATTGCGCGCCATCCACGCAATCATGCCGTGTGATGATGCGCTCATGGCCGTGGCCCTGGACGTTCATTTTGCGCTGGCCGCTGCGGCCTGGATGTACTCGCCTCCTGGCCCTGAATGCGCACGCTCATGCCATCAACAAATCCAGATGGCACGCTGGTCACAACCATCTCTCCAGCCTCAAGACCATCCGTTACCAGCACATGGTCGCTGGCACTAAAGGCCACATCCAGAGCGTGCAACTGCAGGCGACCATCAACCACCTTCCACACCTGACCGTCATGGACCCAGGTGTTTTCAAGACGCAAGGCATCGTTCAATTCCTGACCATGTATGGTCGCCTTGGCAAACGAACCCAGCAGCAACGGCCGCTCACCAGAATGTGGCTCGGTAACTTCAACCAGCACACCGGCACGACGGCCCTCTTCCTCCAGTTGATCGAGCAACTGAATTACCCGACCCTGCCACACCGGACTGTGCGTGTCGCTGGTATCCGTGAGCTCGACCCGCGAGCCGCCCTGCCCCTCGTCATCCGGCCACTCGATCCAGCGCAGGCTGTTGACCGGCAGGCGCAAAACCACCCAGTACGGCGACACTGCCGCCATCTCGCCCAGGGTTGAAGAGTTGGCCGCCACCTGATTGCCCAGCGACACGTCACGCGACAGCACCACGCCATCAAATGGTGCGGTAATACGGGTTCTCTCAAGGTCCACCCGTGCTTGCTGCAGGGCCATTTCAGCCAGTTTGACACTGGCCTGTGCACTTTTGAGCTGCGGTTCGCGCAACATCAGTCGCTGCTCTTCGTCGGAAACCTGAAGATCAAGTAGCGCTGCATCCGCACGTGCGACCACTTGATTGCCCTGCTCCTGAGCCAGACTGGCACGCGCCGTGGCGAGCGACGCTTCGGCTTCAACCACCGCCAACTCGTAGTCAGTCGGATCAATGCGCAGCAGCAATGTGCCCTTGGCGACCCGATTGCCCGGCACAAAGGCCTTGGTGATCTCAAACACCTCACCACTGACGCGCGGCGCCAGCGTGCTCTCCTGAGCAGCCTCAACCTGACCAAAGGCGGTGATCTTTACGCGTTCACTGGCACGCTCAAGCGGCGCCGCCGAAACCAGGCGAGCGACCCGTGCAGGCGGCTTGCGCTCGGCCACTGGCGCACTGTTCATCAAATAGCGGCTGAGCAAGACAGAAGCGCCCAGGATGAGCACGATCAGGATTCCGAAGAACCAGGGATTTTTCTTGCGAGGGGTGTCTTGTGTCATGCGTTGTGGTCGGTCGTTTCGGTGGGCATGGGGCCAGCGAGGGCGCGATACAGCGTGATGCGGTTTTCGATGAGCTGCTGACGCGCGTTGAGCAAATCACGTTTGACGCTCGAGAAACTGAGCTGGGCGTCGAGCAGGCTGGGGAAGTCGGCGGCGCCCTGGCGCAGCTGCACCAGCAAGCTCTGCACCGCGGCGTCGGACAAGCGCTGCTGTTCGATCAGACTGGCCACCTGGGCCTGCAAAGCCTGATCGGCCGCCAGCGCATCCTGTATTTCACGAAATGCGAGCAAAACTTGCTGACGGAATTCGGCAATACGTTGATCGAGCACGGCCCGCTGACGGTCCACTTCAGCGCGGCGCGCCCCACCATCAAACACGGGTCCAAGCAAAGACCCAACCAGCGAGCCGATCCATTGATCGAACAGCGCGTTGGTACCGGCATCGTTGGTCGACAGGCTGACACCCAGATCAAGTTGTGGGAAGCGCGCCGCAATGGCCGCAGCGACATCCTGATCAGCACCCCGCACGCGTAACCAGCTCTGCTCAACGTCGGGCCTGCGCATCACCGCCTGGGCCGGCACGCCCGTGGCAGGCAACGCTGGCGCCTGCCAATGTGTGGCACCAACCCAATCATCGCGCCAGTCGCCACCCAACGCCTCGCTAAGCGCATTGCGCAGGCTGGCCAGTTCGCTGACCGCGCTGGCTTCACTGGCGCGTGTGGATTCGAGCAATTGACGCTGCAGCAGCACGCTGCCCGCGTTGATCAATCCCTGGCGATAGCGGGTTTCAATCAGCCCCAGCGTGATCTCGTAGTTGTGCCGGTCGGTGCGAATCAAGTCCAGACGCTCACGCGCCGCACCAATCTGAAACCACAGCGTTGCAATACTGGCCGACAGCGTGATGCGTGCGGTTTCCAGATCCTGAGCGCTGGCCTGCATCTCAAGCAATGCGGCATCGCGCAAACTGCGCACCCGCCCCCACAAATCAACCTCGTAGGCCGCAGCAAGCGCCACGCTGTTGACCGCGTCCGCACTACTGTCGGCAAAGCCGTCAGTGGCCTCGGCGGACACATTCAGGCTCGGCAGCAAGCCCGCACGACTCGACGCCAGACTGGCCTGAGCGGCGCGCAAACGCGCATCGGTAAGCGCCAGGTCGGGGCTGTCTGCGAAGGCCTGATTAATCAGCGCCTCAAGCTCGGGCTGCTCCCAGTCCTGCCACCACAGACTCGCAACCAGCTGCTCGCCACTGGGCGAAAACTGATCGGGCAATAGCGGCTGAATCTCGCTGCGCTGGGGCGTAACGGAACAGGCCGAAAGCACCAGAGCCAATGCAAGCACTAGTTTATTCATCAATTCTTTGGATTCTCATAACGAGCACAA
>JBFKEC010000059.1:0-13920 GCA_041619315.1 Oceanococcus sp.
CAGACTGATCACTGCAGCGTGCACCACCGGATCCAGGCCCACCAGGCCAAACAAAGCCTGCGGTGCTAACCAGCTGATGCCCAGCGGACCATGTTCTATCCACGCCGTACCGGTGGTCATGGCCGGCAGCAGCAAGGTGTATATCCACAATGCGCCACCCACCATCAGAGCCCAGAATGCACCAGCCCGATTGGCCCGACTCCAGTACATGGCGCCAAGCAGCGACGGCGCAATTTGGGAAATCCCGACAAAGGCGATCAGACCGATACTGGCCAACGACGAGGACTGCGCCAGAAAGCGGTAGACCACATACGCCAGCGTCAGCACCAGCACGATCGAAAGCCGCCGGGTGAGTTTGAGCACTCGGCCCAGATCATCACGCTCACTCAGACGCCCGCTGCGCAGCAAGCCGGGCATCACGACCTCGTTGCTGATCATGATGCTCAGAGCAATAGACGACACGACGATCATTGCGGTTGCCGCGGAGAACCCACCCAGATAAGCCACCACCGCCAGACCATCACTCCCCAGCCACATGGGCAGGCGCAGCACGTAGGTATCGGCATTGACGTCAGCAGGCAAGACCGCCAGCCCCAGCTGGGCCAGAGGCGCAACCAGCACGCTGATCAGCAGCAGATACAGCGGGAAATACCAGCGCGCGCGATCCAGATCGCCGGTGTCGGTGTTTTCCACCACTGTGATGTGGAACTGACGCGGCAGGCAGAAAATCGCCAGCGCGGCCAGCACCGTTTGCACCCAAAAGGTTGGCGCATCAATGGGCTCGGCACGCAGCCGCTCCAGCGCAGGGCGCAAGATCAGTTCGGGAGCATGCATGATGGCAACCGCACAAATCAGCCCCAGCACCAGCAATTTGAAGACCGATTCGAATGCTATCGCCAGGGTCAGGCCGCGGTGGCTTTCGCTCGCACTGATATGCCGGGTGCCGAACAGAATCGCAAAGCTGCCCAGCCCTATGGCGGTGAGCAGCGCGATATCCCAACCCAGGGCGGTCTGCGGATCCACCAGCACCAGGAACGTTTCATTGATCGCTTTGAGCTGCAAGGCGATATACGGCAGCACTGCCAGTACCGAAATCAGCGTGATCAGCACGGCTATGCGTGGAGCACGGCCATGGCGTGCCGCAACAAAGTCAGCCGCCGAGGTCAGGCGTTGCTGTTTGGCCAGCTCGATCATGCGCCGCAAGGCCGGATATCCGAACAGGAACACCAGCGCAGGCCCGAGATAGATCGGCAGATATGACCAGGCCGAACTGGCCGCGCGACCGACCGCCCCGTAGTACGTCCATGAGGTGCAATACACCGCCAGCGCCATGCTCCAGATCAGAGGCTGACTGGCCACCCGCCGGTGCACCACCGAGCGCTCGCCGTAGCGCCCAATCGTGAACAGGACCAGGACGTAGGCCACCACCACCAGTATCAACAGGCCGGCGCTCATCGACCCTGCCCTGCGCGCAAGCCAACGCCTGCATATGCATCCACGACTACCATTCAACCACCCGACCATCCCAGGCCAGAAACTGAACTCCGGCTTGCTGTTCACGGCCGCGCACCACATCCAGAAATTGCCTGGCGGCGCGCTCAGGCGTGAACAATTTGTCGGCACTGACCCCGCGCTGAAAAGGAGTCGACAGCGCGGTATCCGTCGTGCCCGGATGAAACGCGGTGAGTGCGCAGTGCGGGTGGGTGCGCTGCATTTCCACGCCCAGAGTCTGCAGCCCCATATTCAGGGCGGCCTTGGAGCAACGGTAGCTGTACCAGCCACCCAGCCGGTTGTCTGAAATGCTACCGACACGGGCGGAGATAGCCGCCACCTGGGTGATCTGGTCGCGTGCAAGCAAGCCCTTAAGCTGAGCCAGCAACAGCAGCGGGCCGAGTGCATTGACGCGCATGACGCGTTCAAACGCAGCCGATTCCAGCGCCTCGATACGTCGTTCCGGGCGCACTTGATCTGCATGCAGCAGACCACTGCAGATGAAAACACTGCGCAATGGAACATCAGCAAGTCGCGGCTGCAAAGCCTGACCCGCAGCGACAATGCTGGCGTCATCTTCCAGATCCAGCTCTATGTCGGCCTGCACACCGCGCCGCGCCGTGGTCAGCACGGACAAACCACGGCCACGCAGCTGTCGCACCAGCGCAGCACCAAGGCCGCCCGTGGCGCCAACCACCAGGTGGGCCGCAGGCTCAGATGCGTTGAATAACGAGGACGGCTGATCCATTGTTCGACTATAACCAAACCGTCGTGCTCATGGATTTTGATCTCATCATTGTTGGCGCAGGCGTGGCCGCGGCTGCCGCGCTGGATGCGCTAAACGGTCAGCGCTTGCGTATCGCGGTCATCGACAAGGCGCAAAGCGCCGGCGGACGCTGCGCAACCCGGCGCACGGCCAAAGCTGAAAACGCGCCTTGGCTGGACAGCGGCGCACAATATTTCACCGCTCGCTCACCCGCGCTACAGGGCAAAGTTCATCGCTGGGTCGAACAAGGCTGGGTGCGAGCCTGGACACCGCGCATCGTGCGCCAGAATCGCAACAACCGGCTTGAGCCCAGCCCGGATGATCAAGTCCGCTGGGTCTCACCCAATGGCCTGAATCGCCTTGTGCGCCAGGTCATGGCCGAGCCCAACTCCAACACAGTCCAGCTGGTCACCGGCACGCGACTGCTTAGCGCCCGACGCAAGCACCATCAATGGCAGCTGCACGACCATCAGGGGGCAAGCTGGCGCGCCCGCCATCTGCTTGTTAGCGCTCCGCCTGCGCAGGCCCGAGCGCTACTCGGCGAAGCCCACGCGGCCCATGTGCCGGATATCGACATGCACGCCTGTCTTGCGGTGTTGCTTGCGAGTGACACCGCCCTACCCTTTGATGCTGTGTTTGGCGCCCATGATGACGGCGCGCTCAGTTGGGCGGCCAACAATCTGAGCAAACTGAGCGCCAATCCGGCGACAGGTTTATGGACCGTGCACGCCAAGCCGCAATTCAGCGCCGCTGTTTCCGACCCGGCTGAGGCTGCCCAACACATGCGCACAGCCTTCGCCGCAGTGTGCCAGCTTGATCCTAAAGATTTTCAGTCGGTACACCATCATCTGTGGCGCTACGCCCGACCCGTGCAAACGCAAGTCCATCACACCCCGGCGACATTGCTGGCCTGCAATCTGGCGCTGGCTGGCGACTGGATGCACGGCGGTCGTATTGAAGGCGCCTGGCTGTCCGGCCAGACCGCTGCGCAGGCGCTTTACGCTTAGTTCAGAGCCGCATCCAGTGCACGCGCAATGTCGGGACAGGCAAATTCAAAACCGGTCTCGACCAAACGCCGCGAACTGATATTCTGATCCACCAGCACCAACTCGGCCATCTCGCCCATCATCAGGCGCAACAGGGGTGCGGGGAAGCGCAACAGAACAGGCCGCTGCAAAGTGCGGCCCAAGGATTTGGCGAATTCAAGCTGCGTCACACGCCCCGGCGCCACCACGTTGTAGACGCCCTGCATGTGTACGTCATTGACCGCTTTGGCGATCGCCGCAACAGCGTCCTCCAAAGCGACCCACGGCATGAACTGCGCGCCGGGCCCCATGACAGCGCCCAGCCCCATGCGGAACGGCAGGCGCAGCTTGTCGAGCATGCCACCGGGCCCGAGCACCACGCCCAGACGCAGAATCACCAGCCGTGCGCCATCCACAGCATGCTCGGCACTGTGTTCCCAGTCGCGGCACAAGTGCGCGGCAAAATCGGTGCCGGGCGCAGCATCTTCGTCCAGCGTGCAAGCCGGTCGATCGCCGTAGTAACCCACCGCCGAGGCATTGATCCAGTGCGCAGGCTTGTAGCCGGCCTGATGCAATGCCTGCCCCAGGTCCTGGGTCAAGGCGATACGCGAATCGCGTAAAGCCTGCTTGCGTCGCCGACTCCAGCGCTTGGCCCCAATGTTTTCGCCAGCCAGATTGATAACCATGTCCACAGGCTGATCAATCTGCCCCACGCTGGTCACCGCGTGCACATGCGGCGGCAACGATGTTGCCCCTCGAACCAGACACCACAGCTGGTGCTCAGCCAGCAGCGGCAGCAACTGGCGTCCGATAAACCCACTGGCGCCGGTGATCAGTATGTTCATGGCGACAGACTACCAGCCGCAACTGCGGCCCTGATTCTGCTCATCAAGCCAGGCACTCAAGGGGCTGAAATACTCGAGCAACGCGGAGGCATCCATCTGGCGGTTTCCGGTGAGCGCCTGCAAGGCATCCTGCCAGGGCTGGCTCTGTCCAGATTCAAGCATGGCCCAGAGGCGCGCACCGGCCTCTTTGCTGCCGGCGAAACTGCAGGTGTGCAAGGCCCCTTCATGTCCAGCCGCATCACACATGGCCTGATAAAACTGGAACTGCAGGATATGGGCGAGGAAATAGCGCATGTACGGGGTGTTGCCCGGAATGTGGTACTTGGCCCCCGGATCGAATGCGTCTGCAGGTCGCACGCCGGGCGGAGCCACGCCCTGCAGTTCCTGTTTCAGATCCCACCAGGCCTGATTGTAGTCCTGCGGCTCGACTTCACCGGAAAACACCTGCCAGCGCCATTTGTCGACCAACAGCCCAAACGGTAGAAACGCGACCTTGTCGAGGGCCATCTTGAACTGCTGATTGATCACCGCAGCCTGGCTTTGCGAAGGCTCCGGCGCCAAGCCCACCGAGTTCAGATAGCTTGGCGTCATGGCCAGCATCATGGTGTCGCCAACCGCCTCGTGGAAACCATCATGGGCGCCCGACTGGAACAGCAAGGGCTGCGGGTTGTAAGCCAGGTCGTAGTAGATGTGACCAAGCTCATGGTAGATGGTCATGAGCTGCTCTTCATCCGGCACGATGCACATCTTGATCCGCACATCGCCCTGATAATCGATATCCCAGGCGCTGGCATGACAGACCACATCGCGGTCGCGCGGTTTGGTCAGCATCGATTTGCTGTAAAAGCTTTGCGGCAGTTGCGGAAAGCCAATACTGGTGTAGAAAGATTCCGCCTGCTTGACCATCCGCGTGGCGTCGTAACCCTGCGCTTTCAGCGCACTGGTGACGTCGAGACTCGACTGATCCGGATAGGGCACCATCCGCGGATACAACTCACCCCATTGCTGGGCCCACATGTTACCGAGCAGATGGGCCGGGATCGGCTGCTGCTGTGGCACTTCCGCTTGGCCGTACTGCTCGCCAAGCTGGGCCCGCACGTGGCAATGCAGGGCCTCATACAGCGGCTCGACCTGCCCCCACAGACGTTCGACTTCAGCGCTGAACTGATCAGCCGGCATGTCGTAACCGGCCCGCCACAATGCGCCGGCATCGCTGTAGCCCAGATCGCGAGCACCAATATTCTGCAACGCGGCAAAGCGCACGTAATCGTCTTTCATTGGCGGTGCAATGGTGCGCCAGCCTTGCCAGGCCATGACCAGCTCATCCGGGTCGGTGCTGTTGCGCAAGATGTCTTCCAGCGCTTCCAGTTCCAGACAGGCGGCCTCGTCCTCGCCCGGCGGGCAGTAACGACCGGCCCCATAGGTTGCTTCCAGACTGGCCGACAAGCGCGTCAGCTCAGCCAGCTCGGCTGGATCACTGGGCACCCCGGAGCTGAGCTGCAACAGCTTCAGCTTGCGCGCAGTGTCAGCGTCCTGCTGCTCCGGATCATAGGCTCGGGCCAGACGCGCCTGCTCGGACAAATAGCCCAGTGCCCGCTCCATCGCTTTGGCGGCCAGCCACTGCGTGTCCTCGGTAATGTAGGTCGCCTGGACCCACGCCGCCTTGGCCGCTGCAATGCTGACCTCACGCGCGTCCTGATCAAACCGCTCGAGAAATTCACTGGCGGACTCTCGCCCGCCACCAAACTGCATCCAACTGGCACAACCGCTCAGGGCGAGCAGTGACACCACACCCAACTGCCTGACTTTCATCGGCTGATCTCCTGAGCCAGTTCTTCACCCACCGTGTCCGGGTTGATGTCCGCTGCATGTCCCATGAGCTTTTTGAGTATCGGGGTGAGCAGCAACAAGAGCGCCGCAGTGCCCAGCCCAACCCAAAGCAGCTTGTCGAACAAGGTGGCATAGACCTCACGTGCCGCATCAATGTTGAGAACCTCTCCAGCATGCAAGTCAATTGCGGCCAGCTTGGAAATCTGTGCGGCGATGAATTCCGAATAGGCCGTAGCCAGGAACCAGGCCCCCATCATCACGCCGACCACACTGGGCACAGCCAATTTGGTGACGGCTGACAAACCTACCGGCGACAGACACAGCTCGCCGGTGGTGTGCAGCAGGTAGGCCAGCACGAACCAGATCAGCGCGACCTTGCCTGATTCATCGGGCATGGTTGAGCCAATCACCAGGGCACCGAAGCCAAGACCGGCCTGCGCAATACCCAGCACAAACTTCATTGGCGGACTCGGATCACGCTGACGCCGACCCAGGGTCTGCCACAACCAGGCGAACAGCGGCGCCAACAGGAAAATGAACATGGAGTTGAGCGCACCGAGCTGCGATGCAGTGAATTCAAAACCAAACGCGGTGCGATCCAGCACCCGGTCCGCAAACAGCGTCATGCTCGCGGCAGACTGTTCGAACAAGGCCCAGAACACCACCGTGAAGATGGTCAGCGTGGCCAGCACGATCATGCGTCCACGCTCTTCGCGGTTGCAGCGCACCGACAGGAACCAGGCCAGCCAGGCGAGCACGCTCAGTGACAGCAAATTCAGGGTCCAGTGCACCACCGCTTCGTACTGCAGCATCTGCCACACCAGCACCAATGAGCCCATCGCACCGAGATAGATGATCCATTCACGCGACAATGGCCCCAGCACTTTTTCTGCAAGCAGCTTGGGATCATGCGGTTCGGCATGCCCTTGCAGATACTTCTGCCCGCTCAGGAAGGTGATCAGGCCCAGCACCATACCGATGCCGGCCGCACCAAAGCCATATGCCCAGCCATAAGTTTCACCCAGGTAGCCGCATAGCAGGGTCGCAGTGAAGGCGCCGATGTTGATGCCCATGTAGAAGATCGTGAACCCGGCATCGCGACGCGGGTCACCAACGGGATACAGACGACCAACAATGGTCGAGATGTTGGGTTTGAGAAAGCACACGCCAACCGAGATCAGGGCCAAGGAGAAATAGAACACCTGTAGCGCCGCCGTGTCGCGCACGATCTGGCCATCGACCATGGCCGCCTGCTGGCCCTCAACGGCCATGCCCAGATGGCCCAGACAGAGCAATATCGCCCCGAAAGTAACGGCTTTGCGCATGCCCAGATAGCGGTCAGCCAGCATCCCCCCGATGACGGGCAAGGCGTAGGCCAAAGCCGCATACGAGGCCAGCACACCCAGCCCCATCTCATCGCTAAACAGATGATATTTGGTGAGATACAGCAGAAGCAGATACTTCATGCCGTAAAAGGAAAAGCGCTCCCAAAGTTCGGTTGCGAAACAGATGAGCAGTCCGCGGGGATGCCCGAAGAAGCTGCGGTCTATGGTCGTGGTGGACATGGTTTCCTCACACCGGACCCGGCCTTCCCCCAATGCGATGGCCTGTATTGTCCAGCTTGGTCAACGGCTGAGTATAGCCAGCGCTTGCGCGCGCAAACAAGGTATTAGACACAACTGCACGAAAGTGCGACGGCGTAAGACGCCCAATAAAAAAGGCCACAAGTTGCGATCAGCACTTGTGGCCCCAACCGGGTACTCGTGGTCCCGGATCTCCCCCAAACACACCTCGGCGGGTGCTCGAAACCCGGATCGTTGCCGGACTCCAAAATCGGTCAGAAACTCAGTGGAAAGTGTGTGGCTGTGCGATCAGCCCCAGGCTCAATGCGCCTGGCCCCATATTCACGCCGGCGGTCACACTCATGACCGATGCCAGCAATTCCACTCCAGCTTTCTGACAGCTGGCCGCTAGTTGAGCATAACCGGGCAGCGCACGCAAGTCCTTCATTTCTCCGGCAAAACTGACCGAAAGGTAAGGAGCCATCAATCCCTGCTCGATTTTCCGCACGGCATACGCAAAAAGCTTATGCGCGGCGGGCTCAAAGCCCCGAACTCGGTCGACCGGCTTGGTCTCGTCACCATAGCCACAAAGAATTGGCTTGATGTCCAAAGCCGAGCCCAAAGCTGCGCTAATTAGCGACACACTGCGGTCACCTTTGAGCCGGGCGCGCGCTCTCAGATAATAAAGATCGGTGGGTATGGCATACGCTCGCGCGCAGTTGACCAGCGTTGCAATGCGCTTGCGAATGTCATGCGGGTTCATGCCCTGCTCGATCATCCGTGCGGTTTCCGCAGCGATCACGCCCTGCCCCGCGAACAAGGTGCCGGTATTGATCACACGCAATGCAAACGGCCCTTCCACATCGGCATCGCGGCGGGCCTGGTGATAATCCGACAGTATCGAGAACGACGCTTTGGTAGCGTTCTCGAAGATGGCACTGCGTGAGCGCGTCACGGTCTGGCAGAACACAAAATCGTATTCCGTCACCAGGCGCTGCAGGAACAGCTCACTGATCTGTTCGGTGGTCAGCGGCATGGATTCGGCATTGTGGGCCTTGTCGCCGATCTCACTGCGATAAAATGCCAGGGCAGCCTGCTCGGAGCGACGGTCAACAAGCTGATCATCTCCCAGCTGAATCGTGACCGGAAGAATCTCGATGTGATGCTTGGTCAGGAACGCCTCTGGCAGATCACAACTGGCATCCACAACGAGTCCGACGCGTGCTGCCATCAATGTACCGATGCGTCTGCAGCAGGGTCATCGAAAAGCGCATCAACCATGGCCGCGTCAAACTGGTAGTCCTGCCCACAGAAGCCGCATTCCACACTGACGCTGCCCTGCTCCTCGACGATCGACCTGACCTCGTCCTGGCCAAGCCCAACCAGCATGCGCGAGACACTGGCTGCATTGCAGGGACAATGAACCACAACATCCTGTGGCTGTTCACTGACACGCAGATCCATGCCGAGCATCACCGACAGCCACTCACCCGGTTCGGGCGGCAGCATGTCCACGGCCATCGCATCCATCGCCGCCTGCCAGTCCACAGCACTGCCCTGATCACCACTGTGACCAGGCACGGCCTGCAACATCAGGCCTTGAGCGCCGTGCTCGTCGGCGCACAGGATCAAGCGCGTCTCGACCTGCTCAGACTGAGCAAAATAGCGCTGCAACCAGGCGGCCGGATGGCCACCCTCCAGAGCAACAATGCCCTGATATTTTTCGTTGCTGTTTTCCGGCTCCAGCGTGACCACCAGCTGACCATCCAGCGCGCTGGTGTCAACGTCATCGCCGCTGGTCTTGATCAGCCCACGCAGGTTGCCGTCAGTGCCAGCCTGGGCGGTCAGCAAGCCAACCGGGCCGGCCTGGCTGATCTGCAGACTCATGCGCGCCGGATTCTTCAGATGAGTTGCCAGCAGCGGCATGGCGACCATGATCTGGCCCAGCAGGGCGGCCGGTTCCGGCGCATAGCCACGACTCGCGACCAGCTCGGCCCAGTCTTCTCCCAGACTGACGAACGCCCCCCGCACCGGCTGGTCTGGAAGGCTCAACTGCCATAGACGCCCGCTCACAGTTTGGATTTTAGCAAGCGGTTAACCTCAGCCGGATTGGCCTTGCCCTTGGACAGCTTCATGACCTGCCCGACGAAGTAACCATAAACCTTGTCTTTGCCGCTGCGGTACTGCTCGACCTGAGCCGGACTGTCAGCAATTACCTGCTCAACCAGCGCTTCAATTGCGCCGCTGTCGGTAATCTGCTTGAGCCCGCGCGCCTCAATAACAGCATCAGCGTCGCCCTCGCCTGCCCACATCGCGGCAAACACGTCTTTGGCGATCTTGCCGGAAATGGTGTTGTCGAGCACTCGCTTGAGCAACCCGGCCAGCGCGGTCGGCGCGACGGCAGCCTCGCCCACTTCAAGACTGTGCTCGTTAAGCGCTGCCGTCAGCTCACCCAGACACCAGTTCGCCGCGAGCTTGGCGTGATCAGTCCCCAACACATCAAGCAATTGCTCGTAGTAGTGCGCAAGATCACGGTCCGCAACCAGCGCATCGGCATCGTAGGCCGGCAGTGCAAATTGCTGCATGAAGCGGTTGCGACGTGCCTCGGGCAACTCCGGCAGGCTCGCCCGTATGGCGCTCACGAATTCATCGTCACACACTACCGGCAGCAGATCCGGATCAGGGAAGTAGCGATAGTCCATCGCCTCTTCCTTGCTGCGCATGGTGCGGGTTTCGCCCTTGTCCGGATCGTACAGGCGGGTTTCCTGATCAATTGTGCCGCCGCTTTCCAGCACATCGATCTGGCGCTCGACCTCGAATTCGATAGCCTTTTCAACGAAACGGAAGGAGTTCAGATTCTTGGTTTCGGTACGCGTACCCAGTTCTTCCTGCCCAATGGGACGCACCGACACATTGGCATCACAGCGGAACGAGCCTTCCTGCATATTGCCGTCGCAAATCTCCAGATAGCGCACCAGCGAGTGCAACTTCTTGAGGTATGCCACAGCTTCGCCGGCGGAGCGCAGATCGGGTTCGCTGACCACTTCGATCAGCGGTGTACCAGCCCGGTTGAGGTCAACCCCGGTAGCCGCTTCAAAGCCTTCGTGCACGGACTTGCCCGCATCCTCTTCGAGGTGGGCGCGCAGTATACGGATGCGCTTGGTGGTTTCACCGCCGTCAGTGCTGATGTCGAGATGCCCAAGCCCCACGATCGGCAGTTCGAACTGCGAAATCTGGTACCCCTTGGGCAAGTCGGGATAGAAATAATGCTTGCGCGCGAACACGCTGCGCGGCGCGATATGGGCATCGACGGCCAGACCAAATTTGACCGCCATTTCTACCGCTTGCTGATTCAGCACCGGCAGCACACCGGGGAAACCCAGATCGATCGCACACGCCTGACGGTTGGCCTCGGCACCATAAGCCGTCGCCGCGCCAGAAAAAATCTTGCTCTTGGTCTTGAGCTGGACATGCACTTCCAGCCCAATCACAACCTCCCAGCCGGGATAACTCATTGGGCCACCTCCGCACGCTGCAGATGCCAGTCGGTCACTTGCTGATACGCGTGTGCTGCCGCCAGCAGACGCCCTTCGGCGAACTGTGGCCCCATCAGCTGCATGCCCACCGGCAATCCTTCAACCATGCCGCAAGGGGCAGACAACGCGGGCAAGCCGGCCAGATTGGCCGAGACCGTATAAATGTCATCGAGATACATGGTGACCGGATCGTTGTTTTTCTCACCCAGTTTGTAAGCCGGCGCCGGTGTGGTCGGACCAATGATCAGATCGACCTCGGTGAAGGCCCGCTCGAAATCTGCAGCAATCAACTGACGCACTTTCTGGGCCTGCAGGTAATAGGCATCGTAGTAACCATGTGACAGCACATAGGCACCAATCATGATGCGACGCTGCACCTCACGACCAAAACCTTCACCCCGCGAACGGCTGTACAGATCCTTGAGATCAGCAGGACTGTCGGCGCGATGGCCATAGCGCACACCATCAAAGCGCGCCAGATTTGACGACGCCTCGGCCGGTGCCACCACGTAATAGGCCGGAACCGACAGCGCGCTATTGGGCAGGCTGATGTCGACAATCTCGGCGCCCAGCTTGCGGTATTCCTCGATCGCCGCTTCAACCGCGGCGCCGGTGGCCGCATCCAGGCCGTCGGCAAAGAATTCACGCGGCCGTCCCAGTTTGAGACCGGCCAGCGGCTGATTCAATGCGGCGGAGTAGTCCGGCACATCCTGCTGGGCCGAAGTCGAATCCTTGGGATCAAAGCCGGCCATGGCGGTCAACATCAAGGCCAGATCTTCAGCGCTGCGGGCAAAGCCGCCGGCCTGATCCAGGCTCGAGGCGAATGCCACGATACCCCAGCGCGAACAGCGTCCGTAGGTGGGCTTGAGCCCGGTCAAACCGGTGAGCGCGGCGGGCTGACGCACCGACCCGCCGGTGTCGGTTCCGGTCGCCAGCGGGGCAAAACCGGCGGCAACCGCGGCAGCCGAACCACCCGACGAACCGCCGGCAATACGCTGGGTATCCCAGGGATTGCGGCTAGGCCCGTAATAACTGGTTTCGTTGGACGAACCCATCGCGAACTCGTCCATGTTGGCCTTGCCCAGACTGACCACGCCCGCCTGCTTGAGCTTGGCCACCACGGTGGCGTCGAACGGCGCGACGAAGTTGTCGAGCATGCGCGATGCGCAGCTTGTGCGCACGCCTTCGGTCAAGAAGATGTCCTTATGGACCAGTGGAATCCCGGTCAACGGGCCCGCCTGACCACGGGCCAGCGCGTCATCTGCGCGCTGAGCGTCCGCCAATGCCTGCGCATCGGTGCGCGTGATCAGCGCGTTGATATCGCCATCGTGGGCCTTGATCCGGGCGAGGAAATGCTCGGCCAATTCCAGCGCGGAAAACGATTTGTCGCGCAGCCCTTGGGCGAGCTGGCGGACACTCAAAGTATGCAATGCATTTGTCACAATGATTTACTCGATGACCCGCGGTACCAGGTAGTGGCCGCCCTCAGCTTGTGGCGCAAGGGCCTGATAGGCATCACGATCCGGCCGTTCACTCACCTCATCGGCACGCAAACGCTGAACCATGTTGAGCGGATGTGCCATCGGCTCGACACCTTTGGTGTCAGCGGACTGCAACTGGTCTACCATGTCGAGAATGCTCGACAATTCTTGGGCGTATAGCGGCAATTCGGCGTCATCCACAGCCAAGCGGGCCAGTTCGGCCACGCGGCGTACCTGGTCGGCGTCCAGACTCATGTTTATCCTCGGGCAAAGCCAATCGCAACAGGGGCGCGGAAATTACCATATAAGTGTCCTTGCCCAAAACCCATGGCATTGCTACATTTCCCCGCTTACCTGCTCAGCCCCGATTCGCGCCCTCGCGGAAGATTCTCCTTATGATCAATCAGTTACGCGGTCTGTTTGTCAACGACCTGTCCATCGACCTGGGTACGGCAAACACACTGATCTACGTGCGCGGCGAAGGCATAGTCCTAAACGAGCCTTCTGTAGTCGCGATACGAACTGATTCGCGCGGCGGCAAACGTATCGAGGCCGTCGGCCTGGATGCCAAGCGCATGTTGGGGCGCACACCCAACAACATTGCCACCATCCGCCCGATGAAGGATGGGGTCATCGCCGATTTCACGGTGACCGAAAAAATGCTGCAGCACTTCATCCGTAAAGTGCACTCGCAGCGCCTGTTCCGCCCGCTGACCCGAGTCATCATCTGTGTCCCCTACGGCTCAACCCAGGTTGAACGTCGCGCCATCCGCGAGTCTGCAGCCAACGCCGGTGCGCGCAAGGTTCAGCTGATTGATGAACCTGTAGCAGCCGCCATTGGCGCCGGAATTCCGGTCGGCGAAGCACGCGGCTCCATGGTCCTGGACATTGGTGGCGGCACCTCGGAAGTCGCCGTGCTGTCACTCAACGGCATCGTTTATGCCGAGTCCGTGCGCATTGGTGGTGACCGCTTCGATGAAGCGATCGTCAGTTATGTGCGGCGTCAGTACAACATGCTGATCGGCGAAACCACGGCCGAGCGCATCAAGCAGGAAATCGGCACCGCCTTCCCGGGCCACGAAGTACAGGAAATCGACGTGGTCGGACGCCACATGTCGGCTGGTGTACCGCGCAGTTTCACGCTGAATTCCAATGAAATCCTTGATGCCCTGCAGGAACCGCTGGCCCAGATCGTGGCTGCCTGCAAGGTCGCGCTGGAATCGACCCCACCGGAACTCGGCTCAGACGTCGCTGACCGTGGCATTGTGCTGACCGGCGGCGGCGCCCTGCTGCGCGACCTGGACAAGCTCATTTCCGAGGAAACCGGTCTGCCCGTGATCATCGCTGATGATCCGCTGACCTGCGTGGCACGTGGCGGCGGCGC
>JBFKEC010000060.1:0-13899 GCA_041619315.1 Oceanococcus sp.
AAGCCTGATTGCCCGGCAGTGCTGAACGCCATGTGCGACATGACGCGCGCCGACAGCACCGAGCTGATTCGGCGGCGTTTTGCCGAGAACTTGACGCACCTGTTCCCGGTGGCATCGATCAGCTTTCTGACCCCCGACAGAAGCGGACGGCTCAACGAGCCGCTGCGCTGTCAGGTGCCCAACGCACGCCATCCCGGCACGCTGGAATGGGAAAATCGCCCGCGCCGCGGCATCGTGCCGTCTGGCGCGCTGGCCCGTTGCGTGACTGAACGCCGCCATCAGTTTCCCAGCCAGAGTCAGAATATTGACTACTTCCCGGTCGCCGATGACACCCATCTGTTTGAGATCATCGAAATTCAGCGCCGCACCCTGGATGGCTCCTGCCGCGAAACGCTCAGTCGCATTTTGGCAATCTATGGCAATTTCGTTCGCATTCTGCATCAGCAGGAACTCGATGCCCTGACCGGGGTATACAACCGTGGCGCCTTTGATTCGCAAATCGCCATGGTTGCGCAGAGCGTGCGCCAGACCCGGCCAGACAACGAGCAATGGTGGCTGATGATGCTCGACGTTGATCATTTCAAACAGATCAACGACACCTACGGCCATCTGATCGGTGATGAAGTCCTGCTGCTGATCGCCCGTGTCATCCGCGACTCGTTGCGCACGCTGGACCGCATTTATCGCTACGGTGGCGAAGAATTCGCGGTGCTACTCAGCCCCTGCCGGCGCGACGACGCCTTGCGTCTGGCCGAACGCATCCGGGCCAGAGTCGAGCGCGCCCATTTTCCCCAGGTTGAACACATCACGCTGAGCGCCGGCATGGCCCCGATTGACCGCTTTGACCATGTGGCCAATATCGTCGGCCGGGCCGACCAGGCGCTGTATCAGGCCAAGCGCAACGGACGCAATCAGGTGCGCGAGTATGTGGCCCGCCCGAGCGGCCCTGTAGGGCCTGGGCTGCAGGCCCCCGGCGCGCTGGAACTGTTCTCCTGAACACAGCGCTGTGCGATGATCGGCAGCCCATTTGGCTTCGATCATCACCATGTCTCTCGGCATCAAAATTCTTCCGGTCACCCCATTTCAGCAGAATTGCAGCCTGATCTGGGACAAGCGCAGCATGCGCGGCGCGCTGGTCGATGCGGGCGGTGAAGCCGAGCATTTGCTGGCGGCGGCCAAAGATGAAGGGGTCACCCTGGAAAAGCTACTGGTGACCCACGGCCACCTCGACCATGTCGGCGTGGTCGCCGAACTGGCCGAACAGCTCGACATTCCGATCGAAGGCCCACACAAGGACGACAAGTTCTGGATTGACATGCTGCCCATGCAGGCCCAGCAGATGGGCTTTCCGGCCAGTCGCGCATTCACCCCGGACCGTTGGCTGGATGACGGCGACAGCGTGCGCGTGGGCGACATCGAATTCGATGTGATCCATTGCCCCGGTCACACTCCCGGCCATGTGGTGTTTTATCAACCACAGATGAACCTGGCCCTGGTCGGCGATGTGATTTTCCAGGGTTCGATCGGGCGCACCGACTTTCCCCGTGGCAATCACGCCGATCTGGTCCGCTCAATCCGCGAAAAGCTTTTTCCGCTGGGCGATGAAGTGCAGTTCGTGCCCGGCCACGGACCACTGTCACGCTTCGGTGTCGAGCGGGTCAGCAACCCGTTTGTCAGCGACGGCGCCTACGGCTGAAACCCGCTCGCCTGCGGATACACCGTCGAGGCCTCATTGAGCCGATTCAGCTCGTCGCATTGCGGGGTGGAATTCTCCTGCGCCTCCAACACCTCGCAGCTGGTCTCGGCAATGCTTTTGAGACAGGCCAGCGAGGCCTGATAGCTGGGGTGCGACGCATCAAACCCAGGAATCGTATCGCTGCTGGGCAAATAGGCGCACATCGATTCCAGTCCCTGGGTGAGCATGTCACGGTACTCTAGCGGCACATCCTGTAGGTTGCGCACGGCGCAGCTTTTCATGCGCTCGCAGGCCGCAGCAGAGACCGTGTCGTAAGCATCCGGGGCCGCAGCAGACGCACTCCAGGGCAGAATCATCAAGGGCATGAGGCTGCGCCAGCGCATCACTGACAGCCCTCGATCACGGCTTTGGCCAGTTGCGCACTGTCCGCAATCACCTGCGACTCCTCATTGCTGCGGGTCATGCGCACCTGAAAAGCCATACGTCCGGTGCGCACCGCCAGTTGCTTGAAGCGCCCCACCCCGCCCCAGGCGGCGGCATCGCCCACACCGTCGATCACCTCATACTCGATGGCGTTGACAAACTTGCTGACCAGATCCGTGGCCATGTCCTTGTGCTGATCACCGACCTCGTTGCGGGCCGCTTCAGCCGCCGTCTCGGCCAGACGGGCCTTTTCCTCGTCGCTGCGCGTTCGATGCTGGGCCGCAAACATGTTGCTCGCGCGCTCCAGCTCATCCGACAGTTCGCGGATGCCATTGAGTTCGATGGTGTCATCCACCGGCCCGGAAATTGTCATCGCGCCGGCCTTGATCTCCTGTTCGCGGCCAGCGCTCCAGGACGCCGCGCACGAAACCTGCCGACCATATTCCTGCCGGGTGAACGATAGATCGTCCGGGTACAGGCCGTCAGCTGCGGCGTTTTGCAGCAGTGTGCAGGGCGCGCTCATGGCCTTGCGCAGGCAGGCCTCCACCTTGCTCGACGTTTTAGCGGAAGCTTGGGCAGCGCCCCCGGATGACGCGCTGTCATCACTTCCAAAGCATCCCCCAAGCCCACATGCCGCGACTACAAGCGCGACGCTACCGATCCGCAATACCGTCATATCAATTCCCGAAAACCTTGTTGAAAACCTTGTCCATAGCCTTGTCCACCGCGCGGTCTGTGGCCTGATCTGCCTCGTTGTCCGTGCGCTGCTCAACGCGCTCTTGCTGGCGCTCGACCTTGCGCCCAAACAGACCGGAAAACTTCGAAGGCTTGCTGCCCTGCGATGCCGCAGGCGCACCGCTGCGCATACCCGCCAGCGTTGCGCTGACATCGTCATCACTCGCCACCGCAGCATTTGCTACCAGCACGGCTGACGCCACTGTCAGTCCGACCAGGCAGCGCCGCATTCGCATTGAATCCATATCTGCTCTCCCGCTGTTCGCTCAAACCTCATGAACCCGGCGAAAATAGTGCGGGGTGCGGCGCCTGTTGCCCATACCCCAGCTGGGGTATCGTGCGCGGTACACGTGACCCGCATCACACATTGACCAGGCCATGCCACGCGCCCCCGAGAATCCCGGCGAACTGCACCAGTTGATCGAGCTGTGTTACCGCAGCAGTCTGAGTGGCGATGGTTTCCCCGCACTGATTGACGCTGTGCAGCAGGTTCTCGCCCATCCCGCCACACCCGCGCCGTGGAGCGACCTCATCGCCCAGCATCTGCGCGCCAGCAGCGAGATTGCGCGGACGCTGCCCCAGCCCGTACCGGCGCTTCAGCACACGCGCGAGTTGAGCGCCTACTGGACACCCGCGCTGGAGCGCAGCCTGCGCCGCAGCTTTGGCCTGAGCCAGAGCGAGCTGGCCATCCTGCAAGGGCTGGTTGACCGCCAGTCCAGCCAGGACATCGCGCGGGCTCGACGTCGCTCAGTTCACACGGTGCGCACCCAGATCAAGCAACTGCTGCATAAAACCCAGTGCCGCAGCCAGACCGAGCTGGTGCAGCTGGCGACCAGCGTGATGCTGCTGCCCAAAGCGCAGGCCGACTGCACAAGCGCCAGCGCGCCATCCACAGCGACCAGCACAGCGCTGGGGCATACCGAGTACGGCAGCGCCAACGGCGAGCCCTGGGTGTTCCTGCACTCTGCCATTCTCGGCCCACAGCTGCCGCCGGCCTTTGATCACGCCCTGGCCGAAGCGAATCTGCGCTTGCTCGCGCCGGCCCGCCCCGGGTACCCGGGCAGCACGGCCCATCCAGCCCTGACCCAACCGGATGACCTTGCACCTGTGATGTGCCGCTGGCTCGATCAGCTCGGCCTGGATCAGGTCAACATACTTGGCTCAGTGGTCGGCGCCATGCATGCCCATGCCCTGGCCTGTCGATGCCCACAACGTATCCAGAGACTGGTGCTGTGCGCCGGCACCGTGCCACTGGCACATGCCGGCAACCTCAATGGGCTGCCCGCATCACGCCGCTTCTGGGCAGAACTGGCGCGTGACCGACTCAACCTTCTGACCCCCTTGAGCGCGCTGGGCGAACGTTTTTTTGCCGATGAACAGCGCGCCGGAACCTGGCTGAATCTGGCCTATCGCAAGCACCCGCGCGATCTTGCCAGCGTGCAGTCAAGCGCACTGAGGCCCACGCTGCTGGCCGCGGCGCGCACCGCCATAGACGCAGGCGGACGCAACTTCGTACGCGAAGCGCACTGGCAGATGAGTGACTGGCGGACGTACCTGGATCATGCCGTACCGACCACCTTGCTGCATGGTCAAGAGGACGACATCGTGCCGTGCTCAACGGTGCAGCAAATCTATGCCGAGCGCGACAACTGCCAGCTCGTGCGCGTGCCCGCAGCGGGCCAGTTGCTGTTGTATCAGCAGCCGGCAATCGTCATCCAGCATATGGCTGGAGCGGCCGCCGGCTAGTCTGCGCGCATCGCCTGCTCCAGCGCTTCAGCCGCTTGCAGCCATTGTGTTTCCACCTCTTCCAGCTGCTTGCGCAAACCACCCTGCTCGCGCATGAGTTGCGCGGCACGCTCGGGCTCATTCTGATACAACGCCGCATCGGCGAGGACGTCGTCCAGCGCACCCAGAGCCTTCTCCAGACGTTCCATTTCGCGCTCCCAATGGCGCGCTTCGTCACGCAGTGGCTTCAGCGCGATACGCCGGTCGGCAGCCGCGCGTCGTTGATCACGCGCCGAGACCTTGTCGCGGCCAGCACTGTCGCTGGCTGTGCTGACCCGCTCACGCTCGCGCAACATGCGCGCATAGTCATCCAGGTCGCCGTCGAAGGCGTCACAGCGCCGCTGGCCCACCACCAGCAAACGGTCGGCACAGCTGCTGAGCAGATGGCGATCATGCGAAACCATGACCACAGCGCCATCAAAGCCCTGCAGCGCCACCTCAAGCGCGTGGCGCATTTCCAGATCAAGATGGTTGGTCGGCTCATCCAGCAGCAGTAAATTGGGCTCTTGCCAGACCAGCAAAGCCAGCGCCAGGCGCGCTTTTTCACCGCCGGAGAACGGCCGGATCGGCTCGAATACACGCTCGCCATGAAAATCGAAGCCGCCCAGATAGTCGCGCATTTCCTGCTCACGCGCCTCACGCCCGAGTTGCTTGCGTAAACGCTCCATGTGGCCCATCGGGCTGTCGTCCAGATGCAGGCTGTCGAGCTGATGCTGGGCGAAATAACCAACCTTGAGATGCTTGTCGCGGAACTGGCGCCCCTCCAGCGCCGGCTGCGCTCCGGCCAGTGTGCGCATCAATGTCGATTTACCCGCCCCGTTGCGCCCAAGCAGCGCAATCCGGTCGCCCGGCGCCAGGGTCAGATTCACACCGGCCAGGATCACGTTGTCGCCATAGCCTGCGCCCAGACCTTCCATCTGCAACAGCGGCGCCGGCAGGCGCGCGGGCTGGGCAAAGCTGAAATCGAACGGTGTATCCCAGTGCGCCGGGGCCACCAACTGCATCTTTTCCAGCTGTCGAACCCGGCTTTGTGCCTGACGCGCCTTGGACGCTTTGGCCCGAAAGCGATCAATGAAGGACTGGATGTGTGCGACCTTGCGCTGCTGGGCAACAAACTGCGCCGCCTGCTGCTGCATCTGCTCGGCCCGCTGCTTCTCGCTGGACGAATAATTACCGGTAAAGGCGCGCGCGCCACCACGCTCCAAATGCAGGATGTGAGTGGTCACTGCATCGAGAAAATCACGGTCGTGGGAAATCACCAGCAAGGTGCCGGCATAGTCATTCAGCCAGTCCTGTACCCACACCACCGCATCCAGATCCAGATGGTTGGTCGGCTCATCCAGCAGCAACAGATCGGAGCGGCACATCAGCGCTTGGGCCAGATTCAGGCGCATGCGCCAGCCACCTGAAAACGTCGCAACCGCACGGCTTTCATCGCCATTGGCAAAGCCCAGGCCATGCAGCAGTCGCGCCGCCCGTGCAGGCGTGGTGTAGCCATCAATGCCGTGCATACGTTCATGCAATGCGGCAATGCGGCTGCCGTCACCGGCCGCTTCGGCAGTTTCCAGCGCACGGCTCACGGCGCGCCACTCGGCATCGCCATCCAGCACATAGTCGAGCGCCGAGCACTCCAGCGCCGGCGTGTCCTGACGCACATGGGCAATGACCACATCGGCCGGCAGATTGAGTTCGCCATGATCCGGTGCCAGTTCGCCGCGCACCATTTCCAGCAAGCTGGATTTGCCGGTGCCGTTGCGCCCGGTAATGCCCGCGCGCTGGCCGGCATAAACGGTCCAGCTCAGGCCCTCAACGAGAACGCGAGGACCACGACGCAGAGTGATGTCGGTGAAATTGAGCATAAGGCGCGCAGACGAAAAAGCCCTTCCGCATGGAAGGGCTTCAAATTACAGGGCGCAGCGCTCAACGCCAGGCGTTAAGCGCTGCGCGGGCAACCATCAGCCTTTGTAGGCGTCGATCGACTTCTGGATTTCTTGCTTGGCCTTTTCGACCCCGGACCAGCCGGTGACCTTGACCCATTTGCCCTCTTCGTTGTCTTTGTAACGCTCGAAGAAGTGGGTGATTTCGTTCTGCAGACGCTCCGGCACATCGGCCAGATCCTGCATGTCCTTGTAGTACCCGGTCGAAACCTTGTCGGTCGGTACGGCCAGCACTTTGGCGTCCATGCCGGACTCGTCTTCGGTCATCAATACAGCGACCGGACGGCATTTGATCACGCAACCCGGCACGATCGGGTACGGGGTCAGCACCAGCACATCAACCGGATCACCGTCGTCGTACAGGGTCTTGTTCACGAACCCGTAGTTGGCCGGATAATGCATCGACACATTCATGAAACGGTCGACGTACAGGGTGTTGGAATCCTTGTCGACTTCGTACTTGACCGGATGACCGTGAGCGGCGATCTCGATCACCACGTGGATTTCGTCCGGGGCCTTTTCACCCGGGCCGATTGCTTCGTAACCCATTGAATACTCCTGATAGTTCAAGCCTGACCGTGGTCAGGCGACAGTAAACTCACGTCCGGTTTTCTTTTCAACCGGGACATTCTCAAGCTGCACGTAGGCCGGCAGACCGTTGCGGTAAGGCGGATAATCCTCACCGGCAATCAGCGGCGCCAGATAGCGACGGCAGGCTTCGGTAATCGAAAACCCATCCTCGCTGATGAACTCGGCCGGCATTTTCTTTTCCACGTTGGCGACCTGATCCAGCGGCGCCTCACCCACACTCCAGATGTAAGGCTGGTCGGATTGACGCTCGATTGACACCATCACGCCACCCTTGCCGGCAACGGCAAATTCAACCGCAGCCTGACCCACCGCATAGGCCTGTTCGACATCGGTCTTGGAGGCCACATGGCGCGCCGCACGCATCAGGTAGTCGGCAATGGCGTAGTGGTACTTCAAACCCAGCTTGGTCTTGATCATGGTCGCCAGGGTGCTGGCCACGCCACCCAGCTGGGTGTGCCCAAAGGCATCGACGCTGCCGGCATCGGCAACGAATTTACCCTCGGCGTTCTTGATCCCTTCGGACGCAACAATGGTGCAGTAGCCGTAGGTATCCACGCTGTGCTTGACCCGGGCGAGGAACTTGTCCTCGTCAAACACCACTTCCGGGAACAGGATGATGTGCGGATCGTCGCCTTCATTTTCCGCGGCCAGACCGCCGGCTGCTGCCGTCCAGCCGGCATGCCGGCCCATGACTTCAAGAATGAACACCTTGGTCGAGGTCTTGCACATGGACTTGAGGTCAAACCCGGCTTCGCGAATCGACACCGCGGTGTACTTCGCCACCGAACCGAAACCGGGACAGCAATCGGTCAGCGGCAGATCGTTGTCCATGGTCTTGGGAATGTGGATGGCCTGGATGGGATAGCCCATCTTTTCGCCCAGCTGACTGACCTTGAGGCAGGTGTCGGCCGAATCGCCGCCGCCGTTGTAGAAAAAGTAGCCGATGTCATGCGCCTTGAACACCTCGATCAGGCGTTCATATTCGGCCATGTTTTTGTCAAAGCCCTTGAGCTTGTAGCGGCACGAACCGAAAGCCCCGGCCGGTGTGTGCTTGAGCGCGGCGATGGCGGCCGGCGACTCGACCGAGGTATCGATCAAATCTTCGGTTAGCGCCCCGATGATGCCATCACGACCGGCATAGACCTTGCCGATCTTGTCGGCATGGCGCCGGGCGGTTTCGATGACCGCAGCTGCAGACACATTGATAACGGAGGTAACCCCGCCAGATTGCGCATAAAAGGCGTTTTTGGGGCTGGACATTGCCACTCCCGATGAAGTGATGAATAGGAGGTGATATCTGGCCTTGGACGGCGCAGTAGGCGCGAAATTGTACTGAATTTACCTTGATTGCGCTGCCACTATCCCACGAACGTCTCATTGACGGCCCCGCCAGCAAAACGCTAGGGTTCGCGCTCCCGGCCCGCTTTCAGAGGCCAAACGGATAGATTGATGCGTATTGTTCTGCTCGGCGCGCCCGGCTCAGGCAAAGGTACCCAGGCGAAAAAGCTGATGGACGCCCATGGCGTTCCGCAAATTTCGACCGGTGATCTGTTGCGTGCGGCCGTAGCTGCCAACACTGAACTGGGCCAGAAAGCCAAAGCAGCGATGGATGCTGGCGAACTGGTGGCCGATGAGATCGTGATCGGCATGATCCGCGAACGCCTGGGCGAACGCGACACCGCCAACGGATTCATCCTCGACGGATTTCCGCGCAGCACGGCGCAAGCCGAAGCGCTGGATGTCATGCTCAATGAGCTTGGTCAGCCACTGCAAACCGCGCTCCTGATCAAGGTCGAGTTCAACAGCCTGGTCAAGCGCCTGACGGGTCGTCGCACCTGCAGCGCCTGCGGCCAGATGTACAACATCTACTTCAGCCCGCCGAAAGCCGAGGGTGTGTGTGACCGTTGTGGCGGCACCGACCTGGCGCATCGCGCAGACGACAACGAAGACACCATCTCCAATCGTCTCAACGTGTATCAGCAGCAGACCGAGCCGCTGGTCGCCTACTACGACGCGCAGGGCAAACTTGCCAGCGTCGAAGGTGAAGGCCCTCTGGACGAAGTGTTTGCCCGCATCGAAACCGCGCTGGACGCCTGATCGGCCCCAGCCCGGCTCGCTAGCCTTCTAGTACGGCGCGCAATGGCGCGCCGACAATCTCGCGGCGCCAACCCTGCTCCAAGCGCTTGCTGTGACCATTCAGCACCAGCGCGTTGAGATCGGCACGGGTCGCCAGCAGGGTCGCATCCAGCTCCAGGCCTGCGGCAATGCGCCGCAGTTCGGTCTGCAAACGCTTGACCTCAGCCTTGTCCGGAATGCGCTGATCCAGCTCCGGAATGTCGCTTTGCTGGGCCGCCTCAACCGCCTCCAGCAACTCATTGCCCTGACGCTGCAATACCCGCTCGGGCATGCCGTCAATGCCCGCCAGCGCCGCCTGTGAAGCCGGCTGGGACTGTGCAATGGCCAACAACACCTCATCAGCCAAGACCCAGCGGCGCGGCCGATTGCGCGATTGCGCGCGGCGCTCGCGCCATGCCGCCAGTGTCTGCAACACAGCCAATGCACGGCCCTGCAAATGGCCCTTGCCCTTGACCTTGTTCCAGGCGTCCTCGGGCGCCACGTCCAGCGCCACCGCTTCCATCTGGCGCATATCTTCGGCAAACCATTGCTCGCGCCCCAGCGCCTGCAAGCGGGCCTGTAACTGTTCACGCAAAGAAATCAGATAGCGCACGTCATCCGCCGCATAAGCCAACTGCTTGGCGCTTAATGGGCGACGCGTCCAGTCCGTGCGGGTTGAGTCCTTGGGCAGCTCAACTTCACAAAACGCCTTGACCAGGGCGGCGTACGACCACTGCGGCGGATGGCCGCACAATGCTGCGGCGTGTTGGGTGTCGAACAGCGGCGTCGCCGCGCAGCCCAGCGCCGCGACCAGCACTTCCTGATCCTGACGCGAGGCGTGGAGTATTTTGTCAGCGGAGCCGCCCATCAGGGTGCGCAGCGGGGCCAGATCGATATCCGAAAGCGGGTCGATGAGCACGATTTGATCGGGCAAAGCTGCCTGAATCAGGCACAATTCAGGATAATAGGTGCGCTCGCGCATGAATTCGGTATCCAGGGCCAGCGTCTCGGCGCCAGCGGCCTGTTCGCATACGTCAGCGAGCGCGTCGCTGCAGGTCAGCAGTTCAGTCATCAATTCATAATACGGACAAAACACCGCTCCATGTTCAACGCCGTCGCCTCCCGCACAATCCAGATCATGCTGCTCAAGGCGGGCCCGCAGGATCTGCCGACTTCGCCTGCCCTGCTGCAGATTTCCACCGCGCTGTTCCTGGCCACCGCCATCGCCCGTCTGTTGCTGGTCAGCGACATGGCCGTGGCACTGGTGCAGTCAGCGCTGAGCATCGTGATTCTGGCGGTTTTCGTCCGTGTGCTGCTGAACTGGAAACGCGTACCAGAACGCTTTGTGCAAACCATGTCCGCGCTGTTTCTGACCAGCGCCGTAGTCGGCATTCTTCTGCTGATGCCACTGGACGCGCTGCAGCCTCTGCTGGTTGCCCTGACTGAAAACCCCGACATGTCGCCGCAGCAGCTGGAAGTGCCTGCGCTGGCGATGTACGCCTGGGCCGGCCTGAGTATCTGGGGCTTGGTGATCAGTGCGCATATCTATCGCAACGCCCTGGAGATCAGCTTTGGCTTCGGGGTTGCGGTGGCACTGCTGTACGAAATTTTGCTGGTGTTTATTGTCGGGTTCCTGTCCAGCCTGTTCGGCGGCGCCTGACCCCATGCACATCCACATCCTCGGCATTTGCGGCACGTTCATGGCGGGCATTGCCGCGCTGGCGCGTGAAGCCGGCTATCAGGTTACCGGCTCGGATGCCGGAGCCTGGCCGCCGATGAGCACCCAGCTCGAAGCGCTGGGCATAGATGTCATGCAAGGCTACGACCCGGCCCACCTCGACCCCGCCCCCGACATGGTGGTGGTCGGCAACGTAATCAGTCGCGGCAACCCGGCGATCGAATACGTTCTGGATCGCGGCCTGCGCTACATTTCCGGCCCGCAGTGGCTGGCCGAACATCTGCTCCAGGACCGCTGGGTTGTGGCCGTTGCGGGCACCCACGGCAAGACCACCACCAGCAGCATGCTGGCCTGGATACTCGAAGACGCCAAACTCAATCCGGGCTTTTTGATCGGCGGCCTGCCGGGCAATTTCCCGGTCTCGGCGCGCATGGGTGACGCCCCCTTCTTCGTGATTGAAGCGGACGAATACGACACCGCGTTTTTCGACAAGCGCTCCAAGTTCGTGCACTACCGGCCGCGCACCGCCATCCTCAACAATCTGGAGTTCGACCACGCCGACACCTTTGATGATCTGGCCGCGATCGAGCGCCAGTTCCATCATCTGGTGCGGACCATTCCCGGCAGCGGTCAGATCATCGCGCCGGCCCACGATGCCGCACTGGCGCGCGTACTGGAACGCGGCTGCTGGTCATCCCGTGTGCTGACTGGCGATACCCAAGGCTGGCATGTGCGCGCGATTGAACCGGACTGGAGCGCATTTGACGTGTGCAACGGCGCCGACACCAGCGCCCAGGTCAACTGGACATTGCGCGGTGAGCACAACGCCCAAAACGCGCTGATGGCCATTCTGGCGGCGCGCCATACCGGGGTCACCCCAGCCATCAGTGCCGACGCCCTGAGCCGCTTCAAGGGCGTTGCCCGGCGCCTCGACCTCAAGGGCGAGATCGACGGCATCCGCATTTACGATGATTTCGCGCACCACCCCACCGCGATCGAGAAAACCATCGCCGCGATTCCCGCTGCCAGCCGCCAGGGCCGCTTGATCGTCGCTCTGGAGCCACGCAGCAATTCGATGCGCGCCGGCGCCCATGCGGCCGCGCTCGGCCCATCGCTATGCGGCGCCGACAGTATCCACATCCTGGCTCGCCCGGAATTACCGTGGGACACCTCGCAACTGCAGGCCACCCTGGGCGACAGCCTGAGCACCCACCCGGATGTCACCAGCCTGAGCCACGCCCTGTGCCAGGATGCCCAGCCCGGCGATGTCATCGTCCTCATGAGCAATGGCAGCTTTGACGGCTTGCCTGCAAGCCTGCCCGTCGCATTGAAAAAGGCACGTCACGCATGACCCAAGCACTCTCGACCACCGCACTGGATCAGGAACTGCCGGATGAAGAGGCGCTGTACGCGCTCGGCCAGCAAGCCCTGGATCACGCCCGCGCGTGTGGCGCCAGCGACGCATCCGTTGTACTCGGCAGCAACTGCGGCCTGACCACTTCGCTGCGCAACCGCGAGCTTGAGTCGGTCGAGTTCCAACGTGACAACGACCTGTCCATCAGCGTGTATTTCGGGCAAAAACGCGGGCATGCCAACACCGGCGACCTCAAGCCAGCCTCGATCCGTGAGGTGGTAGAAGCCGCCTGCACAATCGCCAAACACACCCAGGATGACCCCGCCGCAGGCTTGCCCGATAGCGCATTTCTGGCCACGCATTGCGCCGACCTGGCCCTCGATCATCCGGCCGCACTGTCAGTCAGCGCCAGCCGTGACTGGGCTCTGGCTTGCGAAGAGGCCGCTTTCGCCGTGGACCCGCGCATCAGCAACTCCGAAGGGGCCAGCGTCAACGCCCATCGCAGCCGCGATGTCCTGATGAACAGCATCGGTTTTTCCGGCTGTCGCACCGCGACCGACTACAGTCTGTCCCTGGCGGTCATTGCCAAATCGTCCGAGGACATGCAGCGCGATTATTGGTACGCACGCGCCATGCAGGCGGACGCCCTGAGCTGCGGCGATGAAGTAGGGCGCGTAGCCGCCGAGCGCGCCTTGCGCCGGCTCGACCCACGCAAACTCAAGACCCAGCGAGCCCCGGTGGTATTTCCGCCACAATTGGCACGCGGGCTGATCGGCCACCTGATCGGCGCGGCCAGCGGCAGTGCGCTGTATCGCCGCGCCAGTTTTCTGCTCGACAGACTCGACACCCAGATTTTTCCCGACACCATCAACATCATCCAGCGCCCTCATATAGCTGGTCGCTATGGCGCGGCCTGGTTCGATGCCGAAGGTGTCGCCACCCGCGAACAGGCGATCATCGAGCAGGGTCATCTGCGCACCTGGCTGCTTGGCAGCTATTCGGCGCGCAAACTGGGCCTGACCACAACCGGCAATGCCGGCGGGGTCAAGACGCTCGAAGTCCAGCCCACCACCGATCAGGACCAGGATGCGCTGATGCGCGAGATCGGCACGGGCCTGCTGGTCACCGAACTGATGGGCCAGGGCGTCAACAGCAGCACCGGGGATTATTCGCGCGGCGCCGCCGGCATCTGGTACGAAAATGGCGAGCCCGCTTTCCCAGTGGCTGGCATCACCATTGCTGGCAATCTGCTCGATATGTACCTGTCAATCAGCGCGATTGGCAGCGACATTGACCCGGCCTCCAGCGTGCTGTGCGGCTCGATGCTCATCGACGTCATGACCATCGCCGGGGAATAAATCAACCGGGCGGTGGCGCGCGCAGCGCTTGCAGCACGCGTTCATCGCGCTCGTAGACATCGGCGCGCTGCTGCAAGCGGCCGCTGTCATCCACCCAGGCTGTCCAGTACTGCAAATGCACCGGCACCGGACTGGTCAGTGACACGACCTTGTCGAGCGGTTGATTCGACGCGGCTGGCCACACCCCATCATTGCCCGTCAGCCACACGGCCAGATCACGCGGATTC
>JBFKEC010000061.1:0-13895 GCA_041619315.1 Oceanococcus sp.
CCTAAAGACCAGAAGCGTGAGCTGCTGGCCTGGTTGATCGAGCGTAACGACTGGTACCAAGTGCTGGTTTTTGCCCGCACCAAGCATGGCGCCAATCGACTGTGCAAACAGCTGGAAGCCGAAGGACTGAGTGCTGCCGCAATTCATGGCAACAAGAGCCAGAACGCCCGCACCCAGGCCCTGGCCGGTTTCAAGGCACGCAAAATCCGCGTCCTCGTGGCTACCGATATTGCCGCCCGCGGCATCGACATCAGCGAACTGCCGCACGTCATCAATTACGAGCTGCCGATGGTCGCTGAAGACTACGTTCATCGCATCGGTCGCACCGGCCGTGCCGGCTGCGAGGGCGAAGCGCTGTCGCTGTACTGTGGTGAAGAACTCAAACAGCTCAAAGCCATCGAGCGACTGCTTGGGCGTGACATTCCGGTGCTGCAGCTCGAAGATTATTTGATCCGCGAAGACCACAGCACACCGGCTGATGCGCCCAAACCCCAACGTGGGCGTCAGGCCCCTGGCGGCGGTCGCAGCAAGAGCCAAGGTCCTGGTGCCGGCGCGCGCAAAAGTGCCGACGCCACAGCCCCGAGTGGTCAACGGCGACGTCGCCGGCGCAGCGGCGGCAACGCCCAGAACGCCAACAACAGCGGCGGTGCCAACAAGCCACGGCGCTCACGCTAGCCAGCAACTTGTTCGTCCGCATACTGTCTGTATTCCACCCCACACGGAGACAGCAGCATGCGGACAGCATTAGCAGGTTTACTGATACTCGGCCTGGCGACGACATCGTCGCTGGCTTCGGCTGATGAACAGCCACGCCGACAGATCAGTGTGCAAGGCCAGGCCAGCCGCTTGGTGGCACCAGATCAGGTCAATTTGAGCATCAGCGTGGAAGGCCGCGACACGCAAGCCGAGCGCGCCATGGCCAATGCTGGCGAACATGCCCAAAGCGTCGTCATCACGCTGGCCCGCTACACCGAAAAAGCCAACATCCGGGCCTTGCAGACGCAGGTCCGTGCGGTCGTCAAGGGCACCACTCGAAGCTGGCGTCAGGACAGCAGCGAGCCCATGGAAATGCTCGCCAGCCGACAGATTCAGGTCGAGCGCCTGGACATCGACACATTGCCCGACGTCATGCGGGCCCTGGCCAAGCAACCGCTGACGCGTATCGATCAGGTAACGCCCATGGTGTCCAACGCCAGCGAGATCGAGGATGACATCCTGCTGCTGGCGATCGACGACGCCAGAGCGCGCGCCGAGCGTGTGGCCCAGCGCCTGAGCGTCAAACTCGGCCTGCCCATATCGGTGCACGTGCAGCAGCAATACGCCCCGCAACCCCAATACGCCATGCGCGCCATGGCGGCTGAAGCGGTATCAGCCGATGCCGGTGGCGGCTACAGTGCAGCCGGTGAAAACGAGATTAAAGCGCAGGTCAATATCGCCTTCGAATTGGAAGCGCCGTAGCATTCAACTGCGCCCGCCGTACCTCTGGTACTGGCGGGCCACGCGCTTCACGTAGGCCATGGTTTCCTTGTAGGGCGGCACGCCGCGATGGCGGGCGACCGCACCAGGGCCGGCGTTGTAGGCGGCCAGCGCCAGCTCCTGATTGTTGTTGAAGCGCTTGAGCATCTTCGCCAGGTACGCGGTGCCGCCGCGAATGTTTTCCGCCGGATCAAAAATGTCGCTCACACCCAGCTCCACGGCGGTGCCCGGCATAAGCTGCATCAGCCCCTTGGCCCCGGCACGTGAAACGGCATTGCGATCCAGGCACGACTCCACTCGCATAACGGCCGCGACCAGCAGCGGGTCGACCGTGTACTCGCGGGCATAGCGATCAATATAGGGCTGATAACGTGCCCGTCGCGCGGTCATGATGTCACTGCGGTAGCCGGCACAGGACACCCGATACGGCGCGCGCCCATAGTGCCCCAGGTATTGGTACCCGCTATTCGGCCGCTGCTTCTGATCGGTGTACAAGCGCGAGCCATCCGGCTGCTTATACATCAATATGGAATCAGCCAGCACAAGCGGCGCCGCGAACACGCAGCCGGCAAACATCAATCCTTGAATTACTCCCCTCATAACCTGGAAATTTAGTCACAGAGCGCGTGTGCTGCAAGCTTTGTGCCCAGGGTCAGGGGCTATTCAGCCCGACACACGGCTCCAGGTAGTCATGCAAACGCTTACGTGCCTGTGACAGGAACTGACGTGTGGCTCCGGCACTGCGCCCTATCAGCTCGGCGATCTGGGCAGACTTCAAGCCGTCCACCGCTGCCCACAATATGGCCTGCCCGGCTTCCGGATAGGCCTGCACATAGCGTTGCAGCTGACCCTGCACGCAGTCCTGATAGTTGCTGGTGCCCGCCACATCGGCCAGGACCTGAGTGCTGTTCTCATGCCAGCTTTCCAATGTTTCGGTCACCAGGACCGGCTTTTTCAACTCATCCAGCCAGGCCGATCGTGCCACTGTCCATATCCAGGCCCGCCCCTGGCCTTGCGGGGTAAACCCAGGCGCACGCTGCAACAAGCGCACGAACGCATCCTGCACCGCATCCTCTGCGCTGGCGTGATCCAGCCCGCGACGCATCAGATAGCTCATGAAACGCTGGGCATAACGTCGATGCAATTGCACGGTCGCATCACGCGCCTGCACGCTATCAGCCAGAGCCAGGATCAGATCATCATCGCTGGCTTGGCTCATGATCGAGGCTCCAAACGCAGATGCATGACTTCGCCGACCTGGGGCTCTGGCAACGTGTCATCCAAGCTGTGCAGCCAGTCGCGCAAGCTGTCACAGCCACTCTGAACCACACACCGCAGGCTTATGCGATCACGCAAGGCATCACGTGAAATCTCCGTCAGCCCGGTGTTGGAATCAAGCACATGCTGCAGTTCACGCCAGGCATTCTTAAGGTCGGCAACCGGCACCCTGATGTCGGGTGGTGGCGCCGCGCGGGCCACCGATTCACGCGACTGCGATGGCGTGCTCAAGCCAGCCGCCTGATCGCGCAGCGGGGCTGATGCGCTCGCCGCCGGCGGGGCTGCCTTGACGGCTTGAGCGGCCTGTTTGGCCGCACGCGCCTCGGCCATCGCCCGCGCACTGCTCGGCTCGGGCAGTGCGAATTCCGCTGGCGCAGCAGCCATGTCAGCCACATCAGCCACAGGCTTCAAGGGCTCAGCATCCTGAGCCAGTTGCCGGGTGGGCTCGACCCGAATCAGCTCAATGCTCAACCCAACGCACAACACGATCACGGCCGCCTGGGCCAGCCGCAATGGGCGCCAGCGTTGGGCTCGCGACCGTGCCAGCAGCCCCTCACGCTCCAGACGTTGCAACAGACGTCGCTCAGCCAGCATATCCGCCTCACCCTGAGTCGCTTCCATGCTCGCCGCAGCCTTGCGTACCGCCTGCTGCATACGGGCCTCATCGGCACTGGCCGGCGCATCGTGGCCGGCCAGTGCATCAATCCATTTTTCGTCGTCGCTGCGCATTAGTGGCGCGGATCACCGGGACCCGGCTGATTCAAACCCAGCTGCGATTGTGACGCCACCTTGGCCTGTCGAACCAGCCCGACAAATTCGCGCCGCAACGGATCATCCCCGGCAATGGCCTCGACCCGGCTGAGTACGCCATCAAAACTGGCCTGCCCACGAAACTCCGAATGGCGCAGCAGCAATCCCAGTTCGGCCACACCGGCGGCCCAGGCCAACTGCGGACCAGCACTGTGGTGCGCAGCAATCACATGGCTAAACTCGGTGCTGTTGCTGGCCTGCGGGGTCTTGTAACGCAGTTTGACCAGGCCCACTTCATCGTTGTGCGCACGCGCCGGACTGGTCTGCTGATAACGCAAGGGTGCGGACTGATCAGCGCCATCTGCGGGTACGATTTCGTACAGCACTGTGACCGTGTGACCGGCACCAACATCGCCGGAATCCTTGCGGTCATCGGCGAAATCCTCCGCCTTGAGCAAGCGGTTCTCATAGCCAATCAAGCGATATTCGGCCACCGCCTGAGGATTCCACTCAATCTGAATTTTGGCATCCTTGGCCACGGTGTACAGCGTGCCCTGCAGCTTGTGGCGAAACACCCGCTCGGCCTCGCGATCGGTATCAATGTAGTGATGCGTACCATTGCCGTGACTCGACAACTGCTGCATTTTCGCGTCCTGATAATTGCCACTGCCAAACCCCAGAACACTCAGAAATACGCCCTGATCACGGCGTGCTTCGATCAGACGAATCAATTCGCCTTCGCTGCTCTGCCCAACATTGAAGTCGCCATCCGTGGCCAGAATCACACGATTGTTGGCCTGTGCCAGAAACTGCTGAGTGGCAACCTGATAGGCCAGCTCCAGACCCTGCCCTCCCGCCGTGCTGCCACCAGCGCTGAGCCGATTAAGTGCGGCATAAATGGCTTCCTTGTGGGTGCCCGAGGTTGGCGGCAAGACCAGCCCTGCACTGCCCGCATAGGTCACGATGGCGACACTGTCCTGCGCGCGCAATTGTTCGACCAGAATCTGAAAAGAACGCTTGAGCAGAGGCAGTTTGCTTGGGTTGTTCATTGAGCCGGAGGTATCGAGCAGAAACACCAAGCGATTGGCCGGCCGCTGTTCGGCAGCCAGATCATGCGCCGAGACGCCGACCATGACCAGCTTGTGTGCGGGGTTCCAGGGCGCTGCGCTCATCTGCGTAGTCACACTCAGGGGATGCGCGCTCGACGCCTCGGCGAAGTCGTAGTCAAAGTAGTTGATCATCTCCTCGATGCGCACAGCATCGAGCGGCGGCAATCGACCTTGGCTGAGAAAGCGCCGCACATTGCTGTAGCTGGCGCTGTCCACATCCAGACCAAACGTTGAGAGCGGCGACAGCGCGACTTGCTGGAAACGATTCTCCGCAATGTGCGCATAGCCCTCGCCCTGCACAGGTGATGCCGGCGGCATGGCCGGCGCAATCGCCAGCATGCGGCTAGTGTCCGCAAGGTGATCGGCCGCGTACATCTTGGCCGCAGCGGCACGCCTCGGCGCCCCAGCCGTTTCGTGACTGCGCACGACCTCGGGCTGAGCGGGCGGTTGCTCGGAAACACTCGGCTTGACCGGCAGGCTCTGATGCCGGACATGCTCAATGTCAGGGCTGGAAGTGGTCGCAAGGTCCGTCTGCGCACAAGCTATAAGTGTCGCGGTGGCCAGACAGGTCAGGATTTTCTGCTTCATGTCATTCTCTTGTTGTGGTGTGCCTGATGACTGAAACGAGCCACATGTGAAAGTGTCAGGCTCCTGTGCAAAATTTTTTCTGGAGAGATGTGTGAGCAAAGCCCATTTCGACTGGAGCGATCCGTTCCTGCTCGAGCAACAACTCAGTGACGACGAACGCCAGGTGCGTGATGCCGCCCGCGATTACTGCCAGGAACGGCTGATGCCTCGCATTCAGCAGGCCTTTCGCAACGAGGAGTTTGAGCCCGACATCTTTCCCGAAATGGGCAGTCTGGGCATGCTCGGCAGCACCCTGCCGGGCGAATACGGTGGCGCTGCCCTGAACCATGTCAGCTACGGATTGATTGCACGCGAAGTTGAACGGATTGATTCCGGCTATCGCTCGTGCATGAGCGTGCAGTCCTCACTCGTGATGTACCCCATCTGGGCGTTTGGCAGCCATGAGCAACGCCAGCGCTACCTGCCGGATCTAGCTCGCGGCACCGCCATCGGCTGTTTCGGACTGACCGAAGCCGAATCGGGCTCGGATCCAGCGAGTATGCGCAGTCGGGCCGAGCGCATTGACGGCGGCTTCCGCCTCAACGGCGCAAAGATGTGGATCACCAATGCACCGCTAGCCGATGTGATGGTGATCTGGGCTTTGCTGGATGGTGAGATTCGCGGATTTATCGTGGAACGTGGCGATGCCGGCGTAAGCACCCCCAAAATCGAGGGCAAATTTTCCTTGCGCGCCTCGATCACCGGCGAAGTCATCCTGCAGGATGTGGAGCTGGCTGAGGATCGCCTTTTGCCTGGCGTGCGCGGGATCAAGGGGCCATTCAGCTGCCTGAACAAAGCCCGATACGGGATCGCCTGGGGTGCGCTGGGCGCAGCTGAATTCTGCTGGCAGGCCGCCCGTGACTACACCCTGCAACGGCGTCAGTTCGGACGCCCGCTGGCGGCCAATCAGCTGGTTCAGCTCAAACTGGCCAACATGCAGAGCGAAATCGCGCTGGGTCTGCAAGGCTGCCTGCAGGCCGGGCGCCTCATGGACCGCGATCAATGCGCGCCGGAACTGGTCTCGCTGATCAAGCGCAATTCCTGCGGCAAGGCGCTCGAGATCGCCCGCCTGGCGCGCGACATGTACGGCGCAAATGGCATTGTTGATGACTACCACATGATCCGTCACATGCTGAATCTGGAGACGGTGAACACTTACGAAGGCACCCATGACATCCATGCGCTGATACTCGGCCGGGCCCAGACCGGCATCGCCGCGTTCGCCAATTAACCGTTCGGTAAGGCACAATCGGCTCGCTGTATAACCATCACAACAATACGGGAGCACACATATGGCACCTTCAATTGCGGTTCTGCTGGCGTTTACCGCGCTGACCTTCATCCTCGTGGCGGTCTACGTGAACTATCGCGTGGCCTTGGTACTTACCGGCAAAACTGCGGCCAATTCGTGGACCCGCGGCGGCGCCACTTGGACCAATCCGGCCTGGGCAACGCGCTTTGAGCACGCCCATCTCAACTGCCTGGAAAATCTGCCGGTGTATGCCGCCGTGGTGCTCGCTGCATCACTGCTCGGTCAGCTCACACTGATTGATCAACTGGCCTGGACCTACTTCGGATTCCGTCTGGCCCAGTCGCTGATCCACATCATCAACACCAACGCGATAATGGTGTTCATCCGCGCCCTGATGCTGACCGGTCAGTGGGTCATCCTGGCCTATTGGCTACTCAAGCTCAGCGGCCTGATCTAACCTCAAGCGGCCTGGGTGGGCGATTTACCGGCCGCCCAGTCCTTGAGATTGACGACCCGCGGCGAAGGCAACTTGCCTTCGACCGCCACGCAATCGCGACCGTTGTTCTTGGCGTGGTACAGGGCCTCATCGGCGCGCCGCAAAATCGCTGTGGGCTCGCTGGCCTCACCGCTTTGCAAGGTCGCAACACCAATGCTGGCAGTCACTTTGACGCGCCAGGCTGCATCACCACCACGCACGGTGACATGCTTTCTGATCGCTTCACGCAAGCGTTCAGCCTGTACTTGAGTCTGCTCCAGGGTTGAGCCCGGGCTGATGATTGCCAATTCTTCGCCACCGAAGCGCGCGACCACGTCATCGCACCGCGACAAGCGCTGCACAATCCCGGCGATTTCAATCAAGGTCTGATCGCCGGCCTGATGGCCGTGCGCGTCATTGACCGATTTGAAATGGTCGATATCAATCAGCATCAGAGACACCGGTTTATCGTTGCGTACGGCGCGGGCATGTTCGATCAGCAATTGATGATCGAAAAAGCGCCGATTGTAGATCCCGGTCAAACCATCGGTAATACATTCACGCTCCAGACGTGCCAGGCGCCGTGCATCGTGAATGCCGGCCGCTGACAACTGACTGACCATCAGAATGAACCAGCTACCGAACAGCAACAGTGAAGGGATGATCAGCTCTTCAGCCAGCTTGACGCTGACGCGATGCCCAAGGGCATAGGCCGAATAGCAACCGATCATGATCACAACCAGTGCCGCAAGCCAGTGCCACCCGCGGCGGCTGGCGCCTTTGGGCAACTCGGTGACCAAACGACGAACGGGCAACAGCGCATTGAGCAGCAAAGCTGCAGCCGCGATGATCATCGCTGATTTGAGTAATTCCATTGGAGTCCCCCACATAGGTTGTGAAACCAGTGTTGATCGGGGGCCGTCAACTTTCCGTTAACAACTCCCGTTTAGGGACTCCAAGTGCAACTCGCGTGCCGCGGCTGCATCCGCCATCGCTCTGACGGATACGCACGGGTCTTAATGGCGGTAACCGTTGACCTTGAGTTTGTAGCTCATGGCCGGCCCGGGGGTCGGCGCGGTCTTGGTCTTGAGCTGATAGTCCGGCGACTCCAGCGACAGATCCAGACGATAAAACAGCCGCGCCATGGTCAAGGCCAGCTGAATTTCGGCCAGTGATTTGCCCAGGCACGTGTGCGGGCCACGTCCATATGGCGAATATGCCCCGGTCTGACGGTGCTCGGCACGCGGTTTGGGGTAGCGATCCACATCAAACTTGTAAGGATCTGGATACAGGTCTTCCATGAAATGTGGCACGCAGGTGGCAATGTAGATCATCTCACCCTCATGGAACTGATGGCCTTCGAACACAAAGTCCTTGTTGGCACAACGCATCTGCGCCACGGCAATCGGGTACAGACGCATGGTTTCCATGATCGCGGCCTGCAACACCGGAATTCTCTTGAGCAGCCCGGCCTCATCAATCTCACCTTCGGCGAACAGCTCATCGACCTCGGCATGAATCCGGGCCAGCACCTCGGGGTGTTTGAGCACCGCGTAGGTCACCGCAGCGGTGGTGTTGGCCACGGTATCGAGACCGGCCACATAGGGCGCCACCAACTGCAGGCGCAGATTGTGATCGGGCATCAGCGGCGAACCCTTAAGGTTGGCCTCCATGATGTCGTCGATCAGATTGCGGTTGTCTTCGCTGCGCACTTTGGGGTCGGCCAGATACTCGGCACGCATCTGATCGCCCAGTTCGAATACCCGCTTTTTGGCTTTGCGATAAGCCGGGTTCAGCAACATAAAACGCGGCCGCTGACGGGTCACCAGAACATTGAGGATGTTGAGGATGGTGATACGAATATCCTCGACGTATTCCAACGGCGCCCTGCCGGTCAATATGGTGCCCAGTTGGTCGGTCACCATGAACTGGAAAGCCTGAACCACCGGGACCATGCTGCCGATCTTCCAGTCGCGCTCGATCGAACCGTCTGTAATGTCGATCAGCTGGTTGTAACGACCTTTGATGGCTTCCTTGGAGTAGCCATGGCGCATGATGTCGCGCAGCTCTTTGTGCTCGTCACCATCGGCACCGGGCAGCGACAGGTGCGCATCGAATTCCTTGACCAGACCCTGCCAGAATTCCTTGGAACGCAAGCACTCCTTGCCTTCGCGCGAACCCATAAAGGTTGCGGCCTCGACACCACCCATGACTTTGTAGTGTTTGCCCAGCACGTTGATTTCGAAAACCGAGCCATATTTGCGATAGCTATCAACAAAAAACTTCGCTGGATCCTTGGCCATGTCCAGCGTGTTTCCGATCAACGGCAGGCCGGAGACTTTGGGCGTGGTTTTGGTAGCGATGGTGTCCGAGATCTCTGCAGTGGCGCTCACAATCAGTCCTTGTCGTTCAAGACGGCTGTAATTAAGGAATATACCTCAATTGCACAGGCTGTTCGATCTTACGCAGTTCATCAGCGCCTCGACTCGGCCATTAGGACTAGCCCCAGGTGGGGCCGGTGCAAACAAAAAACCCGCGCCTGTTGGCGCGGGTTTCGATACGGCTCAGTGGCTGTCAGCTAGCGCCCGAAAATCCCGCCACCGCTGCTGCAGGCATCGGCATTCGGATAACTCTCGTCCACCACGTTGTCGATCCACTCGGTGATCAGGGCAAAGGCTTCGTCATCGACCACGCTGCGTGCCAACGGCGGCATTTTCTCAGTCAACTTGTCAGCCTCATACCCCAACCGGAAGGGCACGATGGAATCCGCTGCACTGCCCGGCACGATGTCGTACTCGTGACCACCGCGGCCATCACTACCGGTCGCGGTCGGCCCCTTGCAGATGCCGTAGGTGTCGTTAACCGGACGGAACACATCCATGTAGAAACCGGTGTTCTGTGCCATCCCGCGCGGGTTGTGACAGTGTGCGCAGTTGACTTCGAGATAAGAGCGAACACGGGCTTCGATGTCTTCGTCCGAGCCGGCCGCGTAGCCCGAATCACCCGGAAGATTGAAGATCGGATTGCGCTCAACACTGCTGACATAGCCGGTCACCGGATTGAGCACCAACTCAGGACAGTTGCCCATCAAACCGTTCTGACACCAGTACATGAGCTGGTTCTGGCCAGCCACCGCATGACCTTCAACGCCCGAGGGCACCGGAGACTCACTGGCGTAAGGCAAGTTCAGATTGCGTGGTTTGGGGCCGATCGGTGCTGCACCGGTTTCCGCATCATCATTGGCATGGCAGGTCAGGCACTGACTCGCATTGGGCATCAGATAGCTGTCGGTGGAACCGGTGTGACGCACCCCGCTATGGACATCGGTGTAGTCCCAACTGGCCGCAACCGTGCCACCGCCCTGTGCCAACTGGGCCACGCGCTGACCGTCCTGTTCGCTCCAGATGTACTCCAGACCATCCCAGTATGCCTGCCCGGCCGATGTCTCACGCTTGATCAACAGGCGTGTTTCCGCCGCCACTTCCGTGCCGGCCTCTTCATCGGCAAAAGCGAAGGTCTTGGCCAGAATCGTACCCACCGGGAACAAAATGGTGGCGTTGATGTTGTCCTGTCCGTCGCGGTACAGCGCCTGTTGTCCGTCGGGGATATAGGCCACGCGATACTTGGTCGAATAGTCCGAAAACAGCTTGGTATTGAGCACAAACGGCACGCCACGGCCATTGGGCAGGCTCATCGGATCCTGCGCGTCGCTAAACAGGTGATACTGGTCCAGCGTCGGGCAATTGACCTCATAGGCTGCCGCATTGATCTGACCTTGTGGCACCGCCGCTTCACACAACTGCTTGACCCGTTCATCACCGGGCGCCGGATCAAACTCTCCGGAGGGCACAAACTCAGGAATCACGATGGGATCCAGAGGTGGCAGATTCTCGCCGTATTGCGCCACGCAATCATGCACGGACATGTCGGTATCCGAGGGGAAATTGGGTACGCTGGTCACATTGTCTATAACCGCCGCAATGGTGTTGGCCGGATCGCTAGGATCCAGACCCAGCAACGCTTCCAGCCCGTCCAGACCGTGGAAGTTGGCATAAGTCAGGCTGTCATCGGCGAACTCGTTGTCAGCATCGATACACGACGCCCACCAGCCCGGCTTGATGCGCTCACCCTGATCGTCGAACTTGTACGCGTTATAACGACAATCCGGATTGGGGTACTGGTTGCCCTGTATCGGCTTGCCCTCTTCATCCTGAGGAATCGGCTGACCCTGATCATCGGTCGGGTACGGGCAGTCACTCAGGTCGTCCAGATAGCCATCCCAGATGATATGACCACCACGATAGCCAGCCCCACCGGCCAGGTTCTTCAAGCCGATGATCATGGGGAAGGCCGATGTCACCTGGCTGCCGCCACTGGCCAGTATGGTGGCCAGATCAGGTAGCGGCAGATCATTGCCGTTGTCCTGGAAAGTATTGCCCCAGATGTGCACGCCTTCGGTGTACATATCCAGACGCCGATCGCCCGGCTCGCCCAGCACTTCGTAGCTGGTGTGTACGATGCCGGCGGTGCCGTGATTTTCGAACACGTTGTTGAACACGTCGATCTTGTCGTAGGCCAGCGTGATCATGCCGACGCCACGCGGCACATTGGATACGATGCTGCCCGGTTCGGCAAAGTTATAGGTGTTGTTGTTGCGCGCATGGTTGCGGTACATGCGTGTGCGCTTGCCGTAACGGGTCAGGCCATCGAGGTCATAAACCAGGAAGCCGCCGGTGTTGCACTCGGCCAGGTTGTCGACGTACTCGCCGCCACGCACGTTCTCGATTTCGAAACCGAAGACATTGAACGCCGCACGACTGTTGCGAATGATTGCGTTGTCGGTCTGGCCGACATAGATGCCGGCATCCGAGGCGCCTACCGATTCACTGTACTCGACCAGAATGTTCTGCGAGTTGACCGGATAAATGCCATAACGCCCTGAGGCCACGCTGACGGTGTAGTCCGGCGAGGTGGTGTCGGTTTCCAGCGGATTCGGATTGGCCGGGTTATGCCGCGCCGGATCGGTACACGCGACGTTCAGCTTGTCGCTGTAATTGTCCGCCGTGATGGTGTCTTCATCATCGGTATTGCGCCCGCTGGACCACAATGCGCGGACGCGTCGCAACGTGCCGTGATCGACCCCCTGCAACTTGAACGCATCGCCCGGGGTATCCAGTACGGTCAAATCCTCGACCGTGATACCGCGCACCGTGGAGGCCAGAAAACCCTCCTGCGATCCACTGCCCTTGAAGGACAGTACGGTCTTGTCGATGCCCTGACCACGCACAAGAATGTTTTCCGTGCTGGAAATCTGAAGGCCGGTGGTGAGTTCGAAATACCCTTCGGTAAATTCGATCACATCCTTGGGCCGAACCTGAACCATGGCTTCGACCATGTCAGCCGTCGCATTTGCGCCGGGCTCGATCACGAATACACGGCCTTCGCCGGTTTCCCCTGTGCCACCGCCCGGCTCACCGCGTCCAGCGCCATTACAGGCGGCCAACGCCATAACCGTCAGAGCAACCCCTATTCCCCTAAATACCATTGTCATACCTACTCAGCAGTTCCCATTGGTCATTAAACCGAAACACGCCACAACGCTCAATCGTAATTATTGGCCAGCGTCACCACGCTACAACGTTCAACCCAATCCTTCAGCTTGCAAGGCATCGACAATCAAGCGCTGCGCCACACGCGCCTGAAACCCTTGCGGACTGAGCAATTCGAGGCGCTCAAGATAGGGCTGCATGGCGGCACTGAGCCGGATTGGCTGCAATCCACGCAGCAACAAACGCCAGCGCGGCATGCTTGCGGCGCGCGTTTTCACCGCCAACAACACCCGGGCAAGAACTTGCTCCTGTGGCGTGAAATCGCAACCCAGTGGGTATTCGGGAAAACCTCCACGCTCTCGACACGGCGCCAGGCACTGCTCCAGGCGATGCGGCGTGTTGTTACAAAATGGCTCTGGAATGCGGTAATCCGCTTCAATCTTGCCGGCATTCTTGGCCTGCTCAAGCAGCGCCGGCTGAAACCGTGAATCGGCGATGTTGATCAACGCTTTTGCCACTTCTGCATCGCTGCGCGAGCGCAGATCCGCAACACCATATTCGGTGATCACAATGTCGCGCAGATGGCGTGGAATGGTGCAGTGGGCATAGTTGAACACCACGTTGGAGGTGGGCTCAGCGCCAGCCTGTTCGCGCACCGCACGGACCATCAGTATGGAGCGCCCAGTGGGCAACTGATGGGCCATGGCGACAAAGTTGTACTGGCCACCCACCCCGGACACCACCCGCCCATCCTGCAAACCGTCGGACGCCACTGCCCCACCCAAGGTCACCAACATGCCGGTATTGATGAAGCGTGCATGAACCCGCTGGGCAGCGTACAGCGCAGGGTCGCGATCAAGCTGATTGATCTTGTCCACACCGGTCATGAAAAACTGCCGGCGCTCGGCCTCGGGCATGTCGCTAAGAGCCGCATAGAAATCCCTGGGCCCGAGGAAAAACCCGCCATGCAGCACCACGCCATTGCGCAGGCGGGTGCCAAGGCACTTCTGCGCCAAGCGCGCACGCGATTCGGGGATCGCCAGATTGGCCATGATGCGTTCGCCATCCGGTGCGATCACATAGCCCAGGTCGTAACCGCAGTCATCCCGAAAAACCCCGTGATATTGCAGGGTCTCGAACTCGCGGGTGCGGATCACCCGCTCGCCTTCTGCCTCCATCAGATCCAGCAGTTCCGGGCCAAACTCTTCACGAATGTCTCCGCGGTTGAGCAGGCGCTGCAAATGCTCGTCGTCGTACACACGCCGCTTGAGGATGCCGGCCTGATATAGATGCATGAAACCATCGACAAACATCTCGGTGGCGCCATACAGGCCCGCCTGAAAGCTCTCGCGACCGCCAATCTGGTCAATCAGTTCGCC
>JBFKEC010000062.1:0-13846 GCA_041619315.1 Oceanococcus sp.
CGCGAGATTCGCGATTACCCGGCGCTGTGGGGTTATCTGCGCGATTTGTATCAGCAGCCCGGCATTGCCGATACCGTGGATATCGACTACATCAAGGAACATTACTACCGCAGTCAAACCACGGTGAATCCCAGTGGGGTGATACCGCTGGGTCCACAGCTGGATTTTTCATCGGCACATCAACGTGATGCGCTGTAGCGTTCAGCCGGCAAGGCGGCCCGGTTTCAGTTCGCAGGCGGCTGCAAAGTCAGGCTTAGCAACACATTGTCACGACCGGCTTGAGACAGATGCAGATCTGCGCTGTCGCTGTGCAAGGCATCCAGAGTGATCTCGAACGGCACATCGAGTTCGACATAGCGCCGGAACTGGGCTTGTCCGCCGGTGCACAGCATCGGCTGGGTCCACAGCTTTCCATCTCCGGCAAAAACGTGCACCGCTTGCAGTGCGCAATCGAGCAATTGCGCCGCGTTGACATGATCGCCGGACCCGGTATGAAACGGATGCTCAGGATAAAAGCCGCCATGTTTGGGGACCCGCGCATACACCGTGGGTTTGCCCACTCGATCGACCACCTCGGTGACAAAGCTGTGGCCTTGTGGGCCGAGGCCAGCTTTGCCCGGATCGACCGGCTCGACCTGTAGAACATGGCGTGCCTGCTGCGCCGAGCGCCGGCTTTTTTCACGCCATTGCTGGAAGTCGCGGTCACGAAAGGCAAAGCCCTGACCGCGGGTTGAATATAGCGTTTGGCCTTGCTCATCGGTGACCGTCAGCGTGAAGCCCATGTCGCCGTTTTCTGTCCAGTTTTCGTAGCGTGCATGTGTGGGATAACGCTGGCCCAGCGCCAGTGCACTGCATTGCCACTCGAACATGGTCAATGCGGTGTAGGTTTCGGGACTGAATGTGCCCATCGCCCAACTCGCCGTCATGGTCGCGAAGTACTGGTACTTCTCGACCAGAACCGGGTGTGATGGCGGGAGCGACAACCACGGCCACAGATCAGGGCGCCAGTCGAAGCTGAGATCGACAAGCGTGTCCGTGGCGTGAACCACGCGGGCCAGGTTGTCCGTGTAGGTCAGGGCGTTGGTCACGATATGCGCATTGTGGCGTGGATGAATCTGCGCGTGCAGGCGGTGTTACGGCGTCGCGCAGGCCTACGAAGTGGGCGGCAACGATAACCGATTCAAGCCATGGCTGTGGAGTCTTACGGGTTTGCCCGCCGGCGTTGAAACCGGCGCGCTCAGCCGCGTTGGGGTGGTGGTGCACGAAACTTGCACAGCCCGAGCATCACTCGATGGAGCTCATGATGGCCAGACCTCAACAGCTTGAAAGCTTGCTGCGGCACGCGCACATGCTGGAGCAGCAGGCGCAATCGCGCTGGCTTGCCGCGCAGCATCAATTCGAGCGTCACAGCCAGCAACTTAGCGAACTCAAGACCTATTTGAATGACTACGCGCCGGCACAGCTGCAGAACGGTGTGGCGGCCAGCGTGTTGCTCAACCACAGCCGATTCAGTGAGCGTTTGCGTGCGGCCATCGTGCAGCAGACTCAAGTGGTGAATGAAGCCCGCTCAAACAGTGACAAGCTGGCTGCGCATTGGCAGCACAAGCGGCGTCGGCTTGAAGCGCTCAAAGTCCTGAAACAGCAGCGGGCCAAGGAACAGACTGCACGGCAGGTGCGGGTGGAGCAGCGCGCCCTGGACGATTTTGCCCTGCGCGGTCTGCAAATGGGTTGGGCGAATGCTGGATAACGTTCTGGACAGTCTGCAAACGGCCGGGCGCAGTACGCCTGATAAAGTCGCGGGCGCATTGGCTGATGGGGCTGGTGGTGGATTTGCCGGGCTGCTGAATCTGGACAGCCTTCCCGAATTGCCGCTGCAAGCCTATTTGCCCGATGTGGCGAGTGACGCCGCAGACACGCCGGACAGCGACACGCTCACTTCAGAAATGCCCGCAAGCAGTTTGCAGCAGGGCGCCTGGCTGTTGGTCCAGGCCGCTGGCGGCGCGCCCGTGGTGGCGTCGGTCAACGTTGATCTTGTCGCAGCGAATGCGGATATCGCGTCGCCGGTCAGCGCAGCCATGCGCACGGCACTGCAAAATGAAGTGGCACCAGCGCTGACCGCGTCTGCACAGCCAACACCGGCTGGCGTGCCCGAACGGCCTGTCGATGCCGCGCAAGCGGCGATGGTCAGCGATACACCGTCACTGGAAGTCGGCGCCATGCTGGCTGATGCACACGCGGTGAAGGAATTTACCAGCGAGGGCGAGGGCCTGCTCAAGTCAATGGCCTTGTCGACCAACAGCGCCAATTCGAACTCGGCGCCATCCATTGGTGCCGCACCGGTTGCCGGGCTCCCGAGTCCCACCAGCGCCTTGGCGCCGGCCCAGCCTGCGCAAGCCGTTCCGGTTGCCGATCTGGCCCAGCACACGGTGGCGACCATTCGCCATCAGGGTGCTGATCAGGCGGAAGTGCGCATGTCGCTGCATCCGGCAGAGCTGGGTGCGCTTGATCTGCAGATCGAGCAGGACGGTAAACGTCTGGAGCTCAGCATCACGGTGGATAGCGATGCCGCCCGACGTGCGGTTAACGAGCACATGGCGAGCTTGCGTGAGCGGCTTGGCGATAGCGGTATGCAGCTGGCCCGTCTGGATGTTTCGGTGCGAGATCAGGGTGAGCGTCAGAATGCCGACACGCCGGCACCGGCAACAGATTCAGGCCACGACGAAGGCGTCAAAAATTCGCCGCAAGTGGCGATCGCTTTGCCGGCAGACGGGCTCGATCTCTACGCCTGACGGGCTCTGCGCGTCAGCTTTGAAATCACGGCTGGCGTGGCACGGGCATTGCCCTAGGACAACTACATTCTTCGCTCGTATGCCCGATGTCCGACGAAAAAGCGCCAAGCCCCAAGAAAAAGAAATCGCGTTGGCCGTGGTTTGTTCTGTTGCTTCTGCTGTTGCTGGGAGGCGGTGGCGCCGGTGCCTGGTACATGCTCTACATGCAGCCAGCGCAAAGTGAGGCTGAAGCTGCCGAGCCGACGCCGGCACCTGCCTTGTATTCGGAGCTGCGTCCCGCGTTTGTTGTGAACCTGCCCGGCAATCGTTTTTTGCAACTGGAAATCGATTTGATGGCCCGCGATGCGGCGGTGACTGAGGCGGTCAAGCGTCACAACCCGGCCATTCGCAATGATCTGCTGCTATTGCTGGGCAGCCAGAAGCCGTCCGATCTGCAAAGCCTGGACGGCAAGCTGGCCCTTCAGCAGGCCGTGCTGGATGCCATCAACGCGATTCTTGCGGCGCGCGAAAATGCGCTGGCGGTCGAAGAAATCTATTTCTCCAGCTTCGTGATGCAGTAGCCATGGCCGAGATACTTTCCCAGGACGAAATTGACGCGCTGCTCGACGGCGTCGACAGCGGCGATGTTGACACCCAGCCGGCACCGCAGCCGGGCGAGGTCATGCCACTGGATCTGGCTTCGCAGGACCGCATTGTGCGCGGTCGCCTGCCGACCCTGGAAATGATCAACGAACGCTTTGCCCGGCATTTCCGGGTCAGCCTGTTCAACATGCTGCGACGCTCACCGGAGCTCTCTGTGGTGGGCGTTGAATCGCTGAAATTTTCCGAGTACATGCACAAGCTGTATGTGCCGACCAATCTTAATCTTGTGCGGGTCAAGCCTTTGCGTGGCACCGCCCTGATCGTATTCGAGCCGCGCCTGGTTTTCGCGGTAGTCGACAATTTCTTCGGTGGTGACGGGCGCTATCGCGCCAAGATCGAAGGGCGTGAATTTACCCCCACCGAAATGCGCGTGGTGCAGCTGTTGCTGAACGCGGCATTTGCCGACCTGGCCGAAGCCTGGGGGCCGATACTCGAGGTTGAGTTCGAGTATCTGCAATCCGAAGTCAATCCACATCTGGCCACCATTGTCAGCCCCACCGAGGTGGTTGTGGTCAGCCGTTTCCGGGTCGAACTGGAAGGCGGCGGAGGCGATGTTCACGTAACCCTGCCGTATTCCATGATCGAGCCGGTACGCGAGCAGCTCAATGCCGGTGTGCAAAGTGATCGCGGCGATCACGATGACCGCTGGGCGCGCGCCATGAAACAACAGCTGGAATCGGCCGAGGTGTCGATTGCCGGCGTGCTGGCACGCCCACGCGTGAGTTTGCGCGAACTGCTGGCGCTGCAGCCTGGCGATGTCATCCCCATCGGCATGCCGCGACAAACCGAACTGGAAGTCGAGGGCATCTCCAGTTATCGCGGCGAGTTTGGTGTCTCCGGTGGCAACAACGCCGTGCGCATAGAAGACCTCCTGCTGCGCGCCAAGCCCGCGCTGATTCAGTAAATCCAAGGAATTCACATGAGCGATACAAACGACAACGCACAGGCGCAGATGTCGCCGGAAGAACTGGCCCAGGTTCAGGCCATGCATGCGGCCAGCGAGCAGCCGGCGCCGAGCGAAGACTTGGAAGGCTACACCCCGCCATCCTTCGGCCAGAGTGATGATGAGGGTCAGGCCGAGATCAACCTCGACCTGATTCTGGATGTGCCTGTCACCTTGTCGATGGAAGTCGGCCATGCGCGTGTGCCGATTCGTAATCTACTGCAGCTCAATCAGGGTTCGGTGGTGGAACTAGACCGCGTTGCCGGCGAACCGCTGGACGTGTTCGTCAACGGCACCCTGATCGCCCATGGCGAGGTGGTGGTGGTCAATGACAAGTTTGGCGTGCGCCTGCTGGATGTCGTCAGCCCGGCCGAACGCATTCGCAAGCTCAAGTAATGGAAGCCGCCAGCGTGGCCCAGATGCTGGGCAGTCTGATCGCCGTCGTGTTGCTGATCTTCGCGTGTGCCTGGTTGGCCAAGCGTATGCCGCTGGGTGGAATGAGCCGTTCCGATGCGCTCAAGATCGAAGCCAGTGTGGCGGTGGGTACGCGTGAGCGTGTGGTGATGGTGCGCGCAGCAGATACCTATCTGGTGCTCGGCGTGGCACCGGGTCAGGTGCGCACCCTGCATGTACTGGACACGCCGCCAGCAAGCTTCCGTGCAGTGATGCAGCAGGACGAGTCCTGATGCGCCTGCTTGTGAGCGCATTGCTGCTTGTGCCCTGGCCGGTTTTAGCCGCCGGGCTGCCAGCGGTGACGGTTGCGCCGGGCGCCGATGGTGCTCAGACCTACAGTCTGTCGCTGCAGGTGCTGATTGCGATGACCGCGGTCACGCTGCTGCCGGCAATCCTGCTCAGCATGACCGCGTTTCCGCGCATTGTGATTGTGCTGGGCCTTTTGCGCAGTGCGCTGGGAACCGGGCAGACGCCATCCAATCAGATTCTGGTCGGGCTCGCGCTCATGTTGTCGTTCTTTGTCATGGGTCCGGTGCTGGAGCGTGTGTATTCCGATGCCATGCAGCCGTATCTGGATGACCAGATCGACATGCCAACCGCGCTGCAGGCGGCCAGCGTACCGCTGCGTGAATTCATGCTGCTGCAAACGCGCGAATCCAGCCTGATGGGCTTTGCCGATCTGGACGGCAACGGGCAGGGCTATGCCGATCCTGCAGACATTCCGTTTCGGGTGCTGGTCCCGGCTTTTGTCACCAGTGAACTGACCACCGCGTTTCAGATTGGCTTTCTGCTGTTTATCCCGTTTGTGGTCATCGATCTGGTCATCGCCTCGGTGCTGATGTCGATGGGCATGATGATGTTGTCGCCCATGCTGATTTCTCTGCCGTTCAAAATCATGCTGTTCGTGATGGTGGATGGCTGGACTTTGGTGGTCGGTTCGCTGGCCGCGAGTTTCGCGATATGACGCCGGAAACTGTCATGACCATGGGGCGTCAGGCCCTGGAGTTGACCGTCATGCTGTCAGCGCCATTGCTGCTGACCGCGCTCGGGGTCGGGCTGGTTGTGGGGCTGTTTCAGGCCGCCACACAGATTCAGGAAATGACCCTGTCGTTCATTCCCAAGCTGTTGGGTATGGGGCTGGCGTTTCTGATTGCCGGCCCGTGGATGCTGCGCTTGCTGGTGGATTTCACCCGTCAGCTGATCATGGATCTGCCGAATCTGATCGGTTAAGACATGATCGCCCTGGATCAGATCGCCGAATCCCTGATTCCTTATCTATGGGCCTTTCTGCGCATCGCTGCGTTGTGGATGGCCATGCCGGTTTTCGGTAGCGGGGTGCTGGCCGGGCGTATTCGTCTGGTTCTGGCGCTGGCCTGCACTGTCGTGGTGGCGCCGCTGATGCCGCCGCTGACACTGCCGCCGGTGTGGGGGGGCGCCTGGTGGCTGGCGGTGATCCAGGAAATTGCTCTGGGTGTGCTCATGGCCTTCACCCTGGCGCTGGTTTTCGAAATGGTGCGGCTGGCCGCCGAGATCATTGGCTTGGGCATGGGGTTGGGCTTTGCCCAGATGACCGATCCGCTCAACGGCTCGACCGCGCCGGTTCTGGGCCAGTATTTCTCGATTCTCGCCATATTGCTGTTTCTGGCTGGCGGCGGGCATATCCAAATTATTCAATGGGTTAGCCTCAGTCTTATCCATCAGCCGCCCGGCGTGCTGATGCTGGAGATGGGTCAGATCTACGCGCCTGTGGCCTGGGCGGCTTTGGTGTTCGCCGGGGCCTTGCAGATTGCGCTGCCGGCCATTATTGCCTTGCTGCTGGTCAATCTGGCCTTTGGCGTGATCAGTCGCGCGGCGCCGGCCCTGAACCTGTTTGCGATTGGCTTTCCAGCATCGTTGATGCTTGGGCTGGTGCTGGTGCTGCTCAGCCTGCCCGCGATGCAGCGGCTGTTCACTCTGGCGATCACCGACGCCTTCGTGCGCCTGAGTCAGACCTATGGCTGACAGCTCGGCCGAAAAAACCCAGGAACCCACCCCCAAACGCTTACGAGAAACACGTGAGAAGGGTGAGGTTGCGCGCTCACGGGAGCTGGCAACCCTGGCGTCGATGGCCGGTGCGGTGCTGGTGGTCGCAACATGTGGTGGCTGGCTGGTGCAGGCGGCTATGGATCTGATGCGTAACAGCCTGAGCCTGGATCGTGCGCAGGTGGTCGCGCCACAGGCGATGACCGCCGCGCTGCATGATGCGCTGCTACTGGGTTTGCAATGGAGCACACCATTCTTGATCGGCGGGGTTGTGTTTGCGTTTGTCGCGCCCTTGCTCATGGGCGGCTGGAATTTCTCGAGCAAGACCCTGCAACCCAAGATTGAACGGCTCAACCCGTTGGCCGGACTCAAGCGCATTTTCTCCGCCCAGGCTTTGATGGAGCTGTTCAAAGCGGTGGCCAAGTTCGTGCTGCTGGGCGGTATGGCGGTGCTGGTGCTGTGGACCTGGCGTGAGCACGTTCTGGGTCTGGGCATGCGTGATCTGGGTGCCGGCCTGTCTGCCGGGCTGAAGCTGTGCTTCTACACGCTGTCGTCGTTGTGTATCGGTCTGGCATTGATCGCTGCCATCGACGCGCCATTCCAGTTCTTTACCCATCGCAAAAAGCTGCGCATGACCCTGCAGGAAGTGCGCGATGAAATGAAGGAAAGTGAAGGGCGCCCTGAGGTCAAGCAGCAAGTCCGGCGTATGCAGCAGGAAATGTCACGCAAACGCATGGCCCAGCATATGGCCCGTGCCAATGTGGTGATCAATAACCCGACACATTTCTCGGTGGCGCTGTTCTACGATCCGCAAGGCGATGCTGCGCCGGTGGTGGTGGCCAAGGGCGCGGACCACATGGCTGAGCTGGTGCGTGATCTGGCGCGTGAAAACGCGGTGCCGCAATTGAGAATCGCACCGCTGGCCCGTGCCTTGTACCGTCATGTCGAGGTCGGGGCCGAGATTCCAGCCGGCCTTTATCTTGCTGTTGCCGAGGTTCTCAGCTATATCTTTGCACTGAGTACGCGCCCCGCTCAGGCTGGGGAGCCGCCCGATCCGGATATTCCTGAAGCGTTTCGCTGGAAGCCGGACGCATGAGCGGTGGCCTGATGCTGTGTGCGTATGAGCCCGTGCGCGCTGGAACCGGACATGAAAATCAGCTATCAGTTTCGCCACAACGACAAAACGTTGCGGGACTTCGAAATCGATATTTCGGCGCCCGCACCGCTGCGTCAGGGCAAGAGTGACTGGACCCGCTTGAGCCGCAACAAGTGCGCCAATTGCACCCTGCGAGATGATCAGGCCAGCCATTGCCCGCCAGCGGTTGATCTGGAAGAGGTTGTCAGTGCGTTCAACGAGGTGATTTCGCACGAAGACGTGTTCGTCATCGTTGAAGTCAACGAGCGGCATATCCTGAAGGACGGCGATGCACAAAGCGGTCTGAGTGCATTGATGGGTTTGATCATGGCCAACAGCGCCTGCCCGGTGCTTGGGCGATTGCGCGGTCTGACCCGCACCCATACCCCGTTTCAGAGTGTCGAAGAAACACTGTTCCGGTTTATCGGCGCCTACTACCTGGGCCAGATGCTGGTTGAAAAGCGCGGTGGCCAGCCGGATTGGTCGCTGGATGGGCTGCACACCTTGTTTGACGATTTGATGGTGGTCAACAAAGCATTCAAAGCGCGCATTCATTCGGCGACCCGTCAGGATGCGGCAATGAACGCGATCAGCGCGCTGGCCATGCATGCGCTGGGCGCACAACTCTCGCTGGATGACTGCGAAGACGAACTGGCGGCATTTGCCATTCAGCCCTGAGCGCCCGCACAGCAATGCATGACGTCGGGTTGCGTGGACGTCTGCTCAGAGCGCTAGTCATTTCGGACGAAGCCTGTTTCGGCTCACTTTGAGAAAACTTCCTTATTCGTAATCCGGACATGGGTCTCGGGCATCGCGGCCTTGAGGTCTCCGGGTTCTTTGAACAAGGAGGCCAATGATGTCCGTAGCCACCCCAGAAATGATCGATAGCCTGCGTGCCGGTGCCAAGCGCCCGGGTGCCAAGAGTGAGGAGTCCCCAGTGTCCGAAGTATCCCCAGAAGTGTTGGTCCAACGTGCCCGTGAGATGGTGCCGGTGCTGGCCGAGCGTGCCGCCAAGGCGGCAGAAATGCGCCGTGTGCCAGACGAAACCATTGCGGACATGAAACAGGCCGGTTTCTTCCGCATCCTGCAGCCGAAGAAATACGGCGGCTACGAAATGGACCCGCAAGTGTTCTATGACGTGTGCATGACTCTGGCGGAAGGGTGCATGTCAACGGCCTGGATTTACGGTGTGATCGGGGTGCACAACTGGCAGATCGCACTGTTCGATCCGCAGGCGGCGCAGGATGTCTGGGGGGCGGGTGATACCGATGTGCTGATCGCCTCGACCTACATGCCCAAAGGCCAGGTGACGCCGGTTGAAGGCGGCTTCAAGTTTTCCGGGCGTTGGGCCTTTTCCAGCGGTATCGAGCATTGCGATTGGGTGTTCCTGGGTGGATTGATCTTCAGCGAAGGTCAACCGCCGGAATACCGCACCTTCCTGTTGCCCAAGTCCGACTACAAGGTGGTCGACACCTGGCACGTGATTGGTCTTAAGGGCACCGGCTCACAAGACATTGTGGTTGAGGATGTGTTCGTTCCGGAACACCGCACGCACAAGGCCTCGGATGGTTTCATGGGGACCAACCCGGGGCGTGAAACGTTCACTGCGGATTTGTACAAACTGCCGTTCGGTCAGATCTTCGTGCGCGCGGTATCGTCAGCGGCTATCGGCGCTTTGCAGGGCATGCTCGATCAGTTTGTCGACTTCGGCAAAGTACAGGTCGGCAACATGGGCAACAAGACCGCCGAGCAGGGCCCGGCACAACTGGCCGTGGCTGAAACCGCAGTTGCTGTTGATGAGATGAAGCTGGTGTTGGAGCGCAATTTTGACGTGCTCATGGGCAAGGTGCGTGCCGGTCAACCGCTGGACGACATCAATCAGCGTCTGCATTACCGCTACCAGGCCTCGCAGGTGGTCGAGCGTTGCGCCAAGCACGCCTATCAGCTGTTTTCTGCCTGCGGTGGTCGCGGCATCTTCAGCGATTTTGCGCTCAACCAGAAAATGATGGACATCTTCGCCGCACGTGGGCACTACGCCAACAATCCGGATCAGTTCGGCAAGAACTACGGTGCGGTCAGCCTGGGCATGGAAAACAGCGACTTCTTCATTTGAGGTCGCAGCAGCGATACGACGAAAGCATTGCGCAAGCAGTGTCGGGACCAATGCGTGCGGGAACTGGGCGATGAGTGAGCAATGGGATCACAGCTACGATGTTGTGATCGTGGGATCTGGGGCCGGTGGCCTGACCGCTGCGTTGACAGCGCAAGCCAAGGGCTTGTCGGCGCTGGTGGTCGAGAAAAGCGACAAATATGGCGGCACCAGCGCTGTTTCTGGTGGTGGCATCTGGATCCCGTGCAATGATCAGATGGAAGCGCTGGGGTGCCCGGACTCCTATCAGGAGGCGCGCCAGTATCTGGATATTCTGACCGAAGGCGAAGTCGAGTCGGAACGCCTGGATGCCTACATTCATCGAGCCAAGGAGATGGTGGCGTTTCTGCGGGAACGTTTTGCCATCGGCTTCAAGTCGATCCCGATTTATCCCGATTACTTCCCCCACAAACCGGGTGGCAAGCCCGGCTTTCGGACCATGGAGCCGGAAGATTTCTACGCCGATCAGTTGGGCGATGAGTACGCCAATCAACGGCCACCCTATGCCTCAACATTGCTGATGGGGCGTATGGCCATGAATCAGGTCGATGCCCATGCGCTGCTGTGCAAGGACAAGGGCTGGGTCTGGCTGTTCCTCAAGGTGATGTGGAATTACTGGACCGACTTCGCCTGGCGGCGCAAGTGCAAATTTGATCGGCGTTTAGTCCTCGGCCAGGCCATGGTCGCGTCCCTGCGCAAGGCGATGCTCGAGCATGACGTGCCGTTGTGGTTGAACACCGGGATGCAGGATTTGATTGAGCGTGACGGGCGGGTCGTGGGTGTGCAGGTTGAGCGTGACGGGCAGTTGTTGAAGATCGAAGCACGCCACGGTGTGGTTCTGGCCAGCGGTGGCTTTGAAGCCAACCAGGCCATGCGCGAAAAGTATCTGGCAGCGCCGACCGATGCGCGTTGGAGCGTCGCCCCAGGCATCAATCATGGTGAAGGTATCAATGCGGGGCTGCGCCTGGGCGCGCGTACCCGATTTATGAATCTGACCTGGGGTACGCCGTCTACGGTGCTGCCTGGTGGCGGTCCGGCGGCCGGTCTGTTTGTTGAAAGAGCGGCGCCTGGAGGCATGCTGGTGAACGGGCAGGGCCAACGTTTCGTCAATGAAGCGGGGCCGTATACCGAAGTGGTGTACGCCATCTATGAAGATCATCAGAAAACCGGTGGCAGTGTGCCGTGCTGGCTGATTTGCGATGCGCGTTTCCGCAAGAAATTCCCGCTCGGCCCGATCATGCCGAGTCAGTTGCAGCCCGATCGCGCGATTCCCAAGGAATGGGAAAACAGTGTGTATTTCAAAGCCTCCAGTCTGTCCGAGCTGGCCGCCAAAATTGGCGTCGATGGGCAAGGGCTATTGGCTCAGACTGAGCGCTTGAATGCGATGGCTGCCCGCGGTGTGGACGAAGAATTCCACAAGGGCGAAAACGTATTTGATACGTATTACGGCGACCCGTCGCACAAGCCCAATCCATGCCTGGGGCCCATCGAGCAGGGGCCGTTCTATGCCCTGAAGGTCATGCCCGGCGAATTGGGTACCAAGGGCGGGCTGGACGCCGATGCGCGGGCTCGTGTGCTGCGTGAAGATGGCAGCGTGATTGACGGGCTGTATGCGGTTGGCAACTGTTCAGCTGCGGTGATGGGCAAGACCTATGCCGGCCCCGGATCAACCCTCGGTCCGGCCATGGCATTTGCCTATCTTGCGGTCGAGGACATCGCGCACAACGCCGGCAGCGAACGCCAGGCCCACGCGGCCTGACGTTTGTCCTGAGACGGGATCAGCTCAATGCGAAGTTGGTCCGGCGCAGCTCGCGATCGGGTTCGTGAACGTGGCTGCCCATGATGTAGTTGACCCCCATCTGCCATAGCCGCGCCATGCCGTTGGCATCGGTGACGCGCTCGGCAATGGTTTTGACGCCGTGCTGCTTGGCATATTCCATGATGGCTTCCAGGGCCTGCATGTCAGCGCCTGCCTTGCCAATCGATTCGGTGAAGTCCGAGTGCAGTTTGATGTAGCCGACCTTGAGGCGTTCCAGCATCTGATGTGACTGACGGTTGGTGCCAAAATGGTCCAGAGCCGTGGCCAGGCCGAGTTCCTGCGCAGTGTTGACCAGATTCTGGGCACGCGCGATGTGGTCCTGCAGATGCTTCTCGCGGATGACCAGCACCATGTGGTTCTGCAGAAACGCATTCTTCTCGACGAATGGTTTCAGCCAGGCAATGAACTTGTCAGAGTCGGCCAGCGTGCTTTCGGCGACACGTACGAAGAAGCACGGGTCACGATGCTCTGAGAGCTGCTTGCTGATGACTTGAGCGGCACGCTGGACTACCCAGCGGTCGATGTGCGGCATCAGGCCACTGGCTTCGGCCGCCGGCATGAAGTTGCGGGCGACGACTTCTTCACCATCTTCATCGATCATGCGCAGCAGAATGTCTGAAAACTGGCGTTCTTCGCCGGCCAGACTGGCGATGTTCTGGTAAGCCAGATCGAAGCGGTTGTCGCTCAGAGCCTTCTTGACCTTGGCCGCCCACATGGCCTGCTGTTCTTTGAGCTTGAGCTCTTCGGCGGTATCGCCGGCAATGGTGATGGTATTGCCACCTTTGCTCTGTATGTCTTGGGTCTGGTTGTGCAGCTTGCTGAGCAGCGTTTGTGGATCTTCCGGGTCGCTGGCTAGCGGATAGATCACCACGCTGGCCGTGCAGGTGACTTCCTTGTTGCCCGCCTTGAACACATGGCGGGCCAGCGTGCGCTGGAAATGTTCCAGATTGCTGTGCATGTCGTCGAGCGAATCGCGGTAGCCCAACACCACCATCTCGGACAAGGAAAAGCGGAACAGTTTGTCGTTTTCGCGACTGGTTTCGCGAATGATGTCGATGGCCTGTTCGGCGACCTGTTCGGCACCGTCGTAGCCGGCGCGCTGCTCCAGTCCGGCGTAGTCATCCAGGCCAACGAAGATCAGGCTGGCCACCGCATCACCGATGCTGGTCAGAGCCTGCTCGTGAATCGCTGCGATCAAGCCCTGACGGGCCACGCTGGCATCCTTGCTGGTGTCGCCGGCCGGGCCGCGCGATTCCTGCCCGCGTATTTCAATGGCCGGTTCGCCATCGTGCTCGATCCGGATGAAGCGCGCGTCCAAGCGCTTGGTTGCGCCGCTGTCGCTGCTCAGGGTGAAGCCGACCGGAGAGTCATCAAGCCGGCCCTTCATGACCGCTTTGACCGCATCCTTGACGGTTTTCTGATCCTGGCTGGCGACCAGATCCATCAACGGATAGCCGATGAGGTCTTCAGGGTCGGAAAAGCGCAGGGCTTCGGCCAGAGCCTGGTTGGCATGAACCACGATGCCTTCCTGCACGCGCAGGCCGGGGGCGCTGGTGCTGCCCAGATCCTGGGTGCGAACGCGCTCCAGTTCGGCGATCTTGTCACGCAAGCCCTGCAGCTCTTCGTGCATGGCGTAGAGTTCGTATTCCTGCTGGAACAGCATTTCCAGATGCGGAAGATTGCCCAGTGAAACGATGCCGCGCGCACCTTGAGCCATGGCGTCGGTAACGCTACGCGTATCGCTGTTGTTGCTCAGCTGCATGACCGGAATCTGTGGTTTGTGGCGGTGAACCGCTTCAACCAGCTGAATCAGCCGGCACTCTGAAAACTCGGCATCGTGAACCGCAATGCAGATGTCGGACTTTTCGATGATGTCGGCAAAGCTGTCGAGCCC
>JBFKEC010000063.1:0-13837 GCA_041619315.1 Oceanococcus sp.
CCACACTCAAGCTTGATGCGCTGGCCCACGCCGCAGTCGAAGGCGGACAGCGTGGCGTGCTTCTGTGCGAGGGCCACAGCTGATGACGACCGATATGCCTGTTCACAGCCGCGAGCTGACCATCGTCAACAAGCTCGGACTGCATGCTCGCGCCGCCGCCAAGCTGGTCACCCTGGCCGGGCAATTCAACGCAACCATCGTGCTGCGTCGTAATGACCGCCAGGTCAATGGCAAAAGCATGATGGGTGTCCTCATGCTGGCCGCTGCCCAGGGTACAACCATCAGCGTGGACGCCAGCGGCAGCGACGCCACGGCAGCCCTCGATGCGATTACCGAACTGGTCGCCGACCGCTTCGGCGAAGAGGCCTGATCGCGCATGGGTGGCGGTAACGCACATCTGCAAGGCATCGGCGTCTCGCGCGGCATTGCGCTGGGCCGTGTGCACAAACTGCATGGCGACGATCTTGATGTCCCTGAGCGCCAGCTTGACGCGTCCGAAATTGAAGACGAGTGCGAGCGCTATACCGCGGCGCGACAGAAAGCCAAACTGCAACTGCGCGATATCCGCGAACGCATCCCCGAAGACACCCCGCGCGACATTGCCTCATTCATTGATGCACACCTGCTGATGCTGGATGACCGCACGCTGTCGGATGCGGTCACCGACATGATTCGTGGCGAGCACATCAATGCTGAATGTGCGCTCAACCGGCAGCGTGACAATCTGGTCGCGGTGTTCGAGCAGATGGACGACGCCTACCTGCGCAGCCGTCGCGATGATGTCGAACACGTGGTCGTGCGCATCCAGCGCATTCTGCTCAAGGGCGACAAAACCCTTGTGGTTTCGGCCCAGACCGAACCGGCTGTGGTGGTTGCCGACGACATCACGCCGGCCGACGTCATTCTGCTTAACCAACAGGGTGTCGCCGGGTTCGTAACCGAATACGGCGGTCCGCTGTCACACACCGCCATTCTTGCCCGCAGCCTGGGGCTGCCCGCGATCGTTGGCGCGCACAATGCACGTCGCCTGATCAACGACGGCGATGAAATCGTCATCGACGGGCAGCGCGGCGAAGTGATCGGCCTGCCCAGTGCCAGCGAGCGCGCAGAGTACGAAGAACGGCATCGCGCCGAAACGCGTTTTCGCGCCATGCTGGAACAGCTGCGCGATGTGCCTTCGGTCACGGCCGACGGACACCCGATCGAACTGCTGTGCAACATCGAACTGCCGGCAGACACCGCGCATGCTCATGGAGTGGGCGCTGCCGGCGTGGGCTTGTACCGTACCGAATTCCTCTACATGAACCGCGAGGACACGCCCGACGAGGATGAGCAGTATCAGGCTTACCTCAGCGTCATCCAGGCGGTCCAGGGTCCGATAACCATCCGCACCCTGGATCTGGGCGCCGATAAGCAGGTCGATTCCGGGCGCATCCAGGGGCCAACCCCAAACAACCCGGCCCTGGGCCTGCGCGCCATCCGCCTGTGCCTCAAGGACGAGGAGCTGTTCCGGGTTCAGCTGCGCGCACTGTTGCGCGCATCGGCGCACGGCAAGGTCAAGGTCATGCTGCCAATGATCTCCAACCTCGACGAACTGCTGCGGGCCCGCGCTCTGATTGAAGAACTCAAACAAGAGCTAAGCAATGAAGGGCGCGCCTTCGATCCCGATCTGCCGGTCGGCGCAATGATCGAGGTGCCGGCCGCCGCACTGGCCGCCAATATGCTGGCGCCGCATGCCGATTTCTTCTCGATCGGGACCAATGACCTGATCCAGTACACCCTGGCGATCGACCGCGTGGACGATGAGGTCAACTACCTTTACGACCCCCTGCACCCGGCCGTGCTGAACCTGATTTACATGACCATCGCGGCGGGACAGCGGCGCGGCGTGCCCGTGTCGATGTGCGGTGAAATGGCCAGTGACACGCGCTATACGCGGCTATTGCTAGCGCTGGGCCTGACCGAATTCTCGATGCACCCGTCGAGTGTCCTGGAGGTCAAGAAACTCATTCGGGAGTCCAATCTGGCGGACTTGCGTGAGGTTGGACAGCGCCTGATCGACACCCATGACCCGGACCAGGTCCAGGCCCTGATCGAGCAGCTTGCCACCTTGCCGGACAGCGTGACCGAGGCCTGACATTCGCCTGCGTATGGACAACAGCAGTAGCACCATGGCACTTTAGACGGGTTTCAGAACATGCATGTTTCTCAGCATGTCGACCGCTAATTAAATAACGTATCAGGGGATATCCATGGGCACAGCGCTGGAAAACCAGACGCCGCTGGCGCGACTCTATCATTGGGAAAAAACCTCAGGGGACAAAGTCCATTTCACCCAACCTGTGGGCAATGGCCAGGTTGCTGAATACACCTGGAAGGAAGCCATGCGCCAGGTGCGCAGCATGGCTGCCTATCTGCAATCACTGGATTTGCCGGCGGGCTCGCAAATCGCACTGATCGGCAAGAATTCGGCGCACTGGATGATGGCCGACTGGGCCATCTGGATGGCCGGCCATTGCACGGTGCCGATTTACCCGACGCTGAATGCGGAAACCGTGGCCTACATTCTTGATCACAGCGAATCCAGGCTGCTGTTCGTCGGCAAGCTGGACGACTGGGATCACATGAAGCCTGGAGTCCCGACCGACCTGCCAATGATTGATCTGCCCCTGGCGCCGCCCAACAACGGCCAGTCGTGGGACGAAATCGTCGCGGCCACCGCACCGCTTGAAGGCGAACCGGATCGCGGCATGGAAGAGCTGGCCACGATTGTTTACACCTCCGGCTCGACCGGCCAGCCCAAAGGCGTGATGCACAATTTCAACGCCTTTCGGGTGTGCGGCAGCAGCATGACCGACTTGATGGAAACCAAGGGACTGCGCGTGAGCGAAGACGATCGCTTGCTGTCCTATCTCCCGCTGGCTCATGTATTCGAGCGCGTATGCGTGGAAAATCTGTCGATCTACCGCGGTTGCCAGGTCTATTTCGCCGATTCACTGGACACTTTTGTACAGGACCTGCAGCGCGCCCGACCGACCATCTTCTTCTCAGTGCCCCGTCTGTGGACCAAGTTCCAGGCCGGCGTGTGTGCCAAGTTGCCGCTGAAGAAGCAGAAAGTCCTGTTCAAGATCCCGCTGCTGGGCAGCAAGATCAAGAAGAAAATACTGACGCAGTTGGGCCTGCAGCACGTCCGTTTTGCCGGAACCGGTTCGGCACCGCTGTCGGCAGATACCATCAACTGGTACCGCAGCCTTGGTCTGGAATTGCTCGAAGGCTATGGCATGAGCGAGAACATGGCCTACTCGCATTTCAACAAGCCGGGCGAAGCGCGGGTTGGCACCGTGGGCACCGACAACCCCGGGGTTGTGACCAAGATTGGGGACAATCAGGAGATCCTGATCAAGAGCCCGGCCGACATGGTCGGCTACTTCAAGGATGAGGAAAAAACCCTCGAGAGCTTCACCGAGGATGGCTTCCTGAAAACCGGCGACATGGGTGAAATCGACGACAGTGGTCGCCTGAAAATCACCGGTCGCGTGAAAGAGCTGTTCAAAATCAGCAAGGGCAAATACGTCGCCCCGGCACCGATTGAGAACAAGATCGTCAATCACCCGGCCATCGAAGCCGTATGTGTGGCCGGTGCCAACCAGCCCGCAACCTTCGCCCAGATCATGCTGTGTGAAGAGGCCCTGGCCCAGGCGGCCAGCAGCGAAGGTCGCGAAGAACTGGAACAGGAAATCTCCCAGTTGATCGATGAGGTCAACGAAACCCTGGACCACCATGAACGCATGCAGTTCGCGGTGGTGGTCAAGGAACAGTGGGGCATCGAGAACGGCTTTCTGACACCGACCATGAAGATCAAGCGCAACGTGCTGGAAAAGCACTATGAGCCCAAGATTGAAAGCTGGTATGCGGCGCGCCAGAAGGTACTCTGGGACAACTAAAGCAGCAACACTGCTTGTGGGGCGCGACCGGCCAAACTGCTCGCCTGTTGCGTAGCGATCACACGCTTTCGCGAGCGTTGTACTGAGCGCGCTGCCATGCCCCAAACAAAATAAAAAGACCGCGCCATGAGGCGCGGTCACATGCGAGAGAGACAATGCGAAATCATCTGCTGGCCACCCGCGCGGTGGCCATTGCCACATTTGTGACGTTGAGCCTGAGCGCCTGCGGCGGCGGACGCGATCAATCTGAAAACGGTTATCACGCCAGCATCAAACGCACCGAATACGGCATTCCGCACATCACTGCGGACAATTTCGCCAGCTACGGTTACGGCTATGGCTATGTCCACGCCGAAGACAATCTGTGTGTACTGGCCGAGGACTTTCTGACCATTCGCGGACAGCGCGCGCGCTACCTTGGGCGCGACGGCAGCTACTCGATTCCGGCCAATGGCAATACCAGCGGCAACGTCAATTCAGATTTTTTCTGGACCATGATGGCCACCGACGAAGTGGTTGATCGCATCCGTGAAGAATCCGACCAGCAGGCACTGGACGCCGCACGTGGCTTTGTTGCCGGCTACAACCGCTATGTCCGCGAATTGCGTGCCGGTGAGCATGCTGGCCGCCATGCGGACTGCCGCGATACTGAATGGATCGGACCGATCAGCGAAGATGACATGTTCCGGCGTTTCTATCGCCTTGCGGTGCTCGCATCCTCATCCGTTTTCGTCAGCGAAATCGCCACCGCCGAACCGCCCAGCCTGACCAATCTTCCGCTTATCCAGGCCAGCGCCGAGCAAATCAGCCAACTGGACCCGGCGAACGTACCGCTGGCTGACGGACTGCCGATCGGTTCGAACATGTATGCCCTGGGCCCCGATGCCACGCAGGATGGCTCATCCATACTGTTTGGTAACCCGCACTTCCCCTGGCAAGGCACGGAGCGCCTGTATCTGGCCCACGGCATTCTTCCGGACATGGAAATCATGGGCGCCGGCCTGTACGGTGTGCCCGCGGCCCTGATCGGGTTCAACCAGCATTTCGCATGGAGCCACACTGTCTCCACCGCGTTCCGTTTCACCTTTTACGAACTTGATCTCAATCCGCTGGACCCGACCCAGTACTTCTACGACGGGGAACTGCGCGACATGCAGGCCAGCGAGATCGAGATTGACGTTCTGGAAGAGGACGGCAGCCTCACCACCGAGGCGCGCACCCTGTATCGCTCGCACTATGGCCCCATGCTGGAAATGCAGGTGTCCGGCGTGCCGATTCTGGAATGGTCACCACTCAAAGCCTATGCGTTGCGCGATGCCAACGCCGAAAATTACCGCCTGATGAATCAGTTCTTCCGCTGGAATCAAGCCAAGAGTCTGGATGAATTCATCGACCTGCATGGCTCGGTACTGGGCGTACCGTGGGTCAACACCGTGGCCACTGGCCCCGGACAAGGTGTGTACTACGGCGATGTCACCGTGGTGCCCAATGTGCCGGACAGCAAAGTCACTTCGTGCGGTGCGCAGCCGTTGCAAACGGCGCTAGGCCTGCTCATGCCCGGCCTGCCCATCCTGCAGGGCTCACGCTCTGAGTGTGAATGGGACAGCGACGAGGATGCGCCAGCGCCCGGCATCTTCGGCCCGGCCAACCTGCCCACACTGCAGCGCAATGACTGGGTCCACAATTGCAATGACTCGTACTGGCTGAGCAACCCGGACGAACCACTCACCGGCTATGCCGCCATCATCGGCGATGAAGGCAGCGCTCGCTCCATGCGAACCCGCCTGTGCATGTTGCAGGTACAGCGCCGCCTGGATGGCAGCGATGGTCGTGATGACAGCGCCGGCTTTACCTTCGAACTGCTCAAGGACATCGTTCTGGATTCGCAGGTGTACACCGCAGAGCTTGGCCTGGATGCCATCCTGTCGACCTACTGCCCACTCGGTATTGCGCTGGGCACCAGTGGCCCGGTGGACATCAGCGGCGCCTGTGAGGTGCTGCAAAACTGGGACCGCAGCAACAACCTGGACTCAGTCGGCGGGCACATCTGGCGGGAATTCTGGCGCAACTCCGACAGCCCTTTGCCGGTCGATGTGGTCAGCCTGAAATGGCTGTCTCCGTTCAGCAGCGCTGACCCGGTTAACACTCCAAGCAGCCTCAATGTCCTCGACCCGTTTGTCGAAACCGCATTCGCCGATGCTGTGGCCAGTGTTCAGAGTTCCGTTTATGAACTCGACACCCCCATGGGCGCAATGCAGCGCTCCGGCGTCAACGGCGACATCCCGGTGTTTGGTGGTGAAGGCTTTGAAGGCTCATTCACGATCGCAAGCTCAGGCGCGCTCAGCGATGAGGGCTACCCTGTAACTTATGGCAACAGCTACATCCAGGTGGTGACCTGGGATGTCGCAACAGGTGCGCCACAGGCGCAGGGCTTCGTCACCTATTCGCAGTCAACCGATCCGGCATCGCCATACTTCAATGACTTGACCCAGGCTTATTCAGAAAAACAGTGGGCGACGTATCCGTTTACGGCCGAACAGATCAACCAGGCTCAAGTTCTTGAGAGCTACGAACTGCGTGAATAGCCGGGCCCACACGAATATGTCTATACTTGCAGTAGTGTGCGAAAAATCCGATATCAGACAATGTCATTGGAGTGAAATCGCACTCAGCGTGCTGTCATCCACAGGGGGAGCCACACGCTAGCAGCATAAATCAGTTGCTCTGACCGAAAATCAGCGCGACTCGGCGAAAAGGAGAGGCGCCATGCGGAAATTGATCATGCCCCAAATGCTGGTTCTGGCATTGTTGGCATTCAGTGCCACGGCATCAGCACAGGTTGGCCAGATTCAGAACGCGTCCGGTCACGCGACCACCGAGCGTGGCGGGAAGCTGCTGAACAGCGTACCCGGCATGGGCATACAACTTGGCGATACTTTGAGCACCGGCGAACTGTCCAGCACAGTTCTGAAGCTGCGTGATGGCGCCGTGTTCCGCATGAAAAGCGGCACCATACTGCGCATCAGCGAGTTCACCTACCAGCCTGGCGGGGGTGCGAACGGTTTTGGCGTCGTGGTCATTGATCTGCTGCAAGGTGGCATCAGCGTAATTTCCGGCGCTATAGGCAGCGTCGATCCGGCCAACTTTGTGATCAACACCCCCAGCGGCACGATCAACGCCATGCAGGGCGAATTCAGTGTGTTCGTGCTGACCGAAAGTCTGCCCGGCAACGTTCAGGTCGACGGCGCCGACATCGGTACCTACATCAATGTCGCCGGCGGGATCGTATTGTTCTCCAACGATTCCGGCACCCATCTGCTGGAATCCGGCGATATCGTGTTCATCCCGAACTCCTCATCGCCCCCTGGCCCGGCCGGCTCTCTGCCGCCTGGCGTGGACATCGACATTGATATCGAAATCGAGATCGGTGACCCCGACGCCGGCTTCCCCGATCCGGATCAGCCGATAGGCAGTCCCACAGCCACGCCGCCTGGCGCGTCGATTTCACCGACACCCACGCCGAGTGCGACCGTTAGCCCGGCTCCAACCGCTAGCCCGACCGCATCACCCAGCGCTTCGCCTACCGCGTCAGCGACGCCTAGCGCCAGCCCTACGCCGACGGCAAGTGCCAGCCCAGTGCCTACGCCTACAGCCACGGCAACACCAACTGCTAGCCCTACGCCTACACCATCGACTACGCCATCGCCGACGCCGACGGCTGAACCGACCCCCACACCCAGCGATCCCCCTGATCCGTCTCCGTCGCCTGACCCTCCGGTCAGCCCGGCATAACGATCGTTGACGCTTTAGGAGAAAGTAAATGTCACTGGATAGAGCGGATCGCTCCAAGTGTTCGGCATGCGCGCAAATCGCCATTGCTGCTTGCATACTCGGGGCCGCCCAGGCACCAGAAGTCGCCGCCCAGGGTGCCAACAGCTTCGAAGTCAAACTCGGACTCGAAGGCACCTATTCCGACAACTTCTACTATGAGTCGGCCAATGAGCGCTCGGCCACCGGGGCTGTGCTCAGCCCGGCAGTTGAATTTACCCGCGATTCCGCCACCACCACCCTAGGCCTCACGGCCAAAGGTGAGTTTGCTGCCTTCAACTACGGCACTGAAGACAATTACGCTGATGGCCTGGGTTCGGCTGCTTTGAATTTCAAACTGCCGCGCAACTTGGTGCTCGGCTTTACCGGTATCGCCGAGCTGGGGCACGACCCGTTCGGTACCGCACGTACTGAAGGTCAGCCATCGCAAAACCAGACGCTTGATGAATGGTCGCAGTACACTGGATCGGTTGCTCTTGTCGGCGGCCAGGCGGAGCGCTCCCGACTGGGTTTCGAGTTGAGTTACGCATCTTTGATGCGTGAATATCAGAGCAATGAAGTCAGCACCCAGTACCTTGACCGCACATTCAATTCGGCTTCGGCAACACTGCTCTATCACGTCACCCCGAAGCTCTCCGTACTCGCGCAAGGCTCTTTCATGGCGCTTGATTACGACCATGTCCAGGCCGGGACCATTGACCGTTCAGGCGATGCCTCGATCGGCCTGGTTGGCGTCCGCTGGGAAGCCACCGCCAAGACATCAGGCGATATCCGGGTTGGGCGCGGGCAGTGGCAAGCCGACAGCGCTGGCGTTGAGGACATCGATTCCAGCTATTACGATGCCTCCATCACATGGAACCCGACCAAGCGCTCCACATTCCGCTTGAGCGGCGCGCGAGAATATTCACCGACATACCGGTTCGACGCAGTCTTTATTGATGCTCAGTCGATCAGACTGCAATGGACTGAAATGTGGACTTATCGATGGAGCACGGCCCTTATTCTGGGTTATTCGGAACGTGATTTCGTCGGTGCCAATGAAAAACATGACATTGTCAGCGTCACCGGACGCCTGACCTATCAGCTCGATCGTGACTTGCGCATCTACGTTTCGTCGCGCTACCTCGACCGTGACGCGATCAACGTCAGCGAGCGTTTTGAAACAAACACAGCGATCATCGGACTGGAAGCCAAACTGAATTGATGTCATTTAAACCGTCGTTGCTACTCGTAGCCCTGCTCAGTGGCATAGCTCTGCTCACAGGATGTGCAAGCAGTAGCTCTCCGCCGCCGCAAAACCAATCAAACAGCACAGCATCGCAACCCTCCTTTCAGGCTTCCGTCTATCGCCTGAACGTCGGAGACCGTGTGCTGGTTAAGGTTTTTCAGGAGCCCGACCTGAGCGGCGAGTTCACCGTTGAGTCTGACGGCAAGATCAATTATCCGTTGCTGGGCCGCGTGACCGTTTCAGGCACAACCACCGCCACGCTTGAGAACACCATCAAACATGGGCTGGCCCAGGGTTATCTGGTTTCGCCTGACGTACGCGCAACGGTGGTTGCGTACAAACCCATATTTGTAGGCGGCGAAGTCCACTCGCCTGGTGAATACCCGTTCACGCCGGGGCTCACGGCCCAGCAAGCGGCCACTATTGCTGGCGGACTAACGCGATTTGCTGCCGAGAAATATTACATACAGCGCAATGCTTCCGGTCCTGATCAACGCTTTCGCGCGACCCCGGATACTTTCGTCTATCCGGGCGACATCGTAACTATCGAGGAGCGCCTGTTCTGAACTCGCCTGCGCAGCCCGGCGCTCCTGTTGGGCCAACACTGCCGTACAACTCCAATCTGGTCAGCCTGTCCGACGTTGTCTCTTTGATACGTCAGAATCTGATTGGCCTGATATGTGTCCCCATTGCGTTCGCTCTAATTGGACTCTATCTGGCGCTGAGTCAGACCCCAATTTTTCGTGCAACGGCCTGGCTGCAGCTCGACCCCAAACCGGTCAATACGGTCTCGGAGATCAACGAGGTTTATGACCCGGGCTATGGCAGCTATCAGTACTATGTCACTCAGTCGCTGATACTCAAGTCGCGCAAGCTTGCAATCCGCCTGATCGAAAGGCTAGACCTGCAAGCCATCGATGAATTCTCCGAGCCAGGCCCGAATCCAGCACACACGGTCAAGACCTGGCTTGCCTTCCTGCCCTTCATGCCGCCACCACCTCCACCGGAGGCGGAAACCGACGAAGCCATACACAACCGCGTACTGGCCCGGGTGCAGGAAGCCATATCTGTCGAACTGGCAACGTCGTCGACATTGTTCCAGGTGCATTTCGATTCTCGTGACCCCGAGCTCGCTGCCAATGCCGCCAATGCTCTGGCCGACTTGTATATTGAAGAACTGCTTGAAGCGCGGCTTGAAATTTACCGCAAAGCTACGTCCTGGCTGACCCAAAAGCTCGGCACCATTTCGGGCTCGCTGCGCGACGCTGAAGGTCAGCTGCAGTCCTTTCGCGACAATGCAGACATCGTCAATGTGGGTGGCTCACGCGGCTTGTTGGAAGAAGAACTTCGCGACCTGAGCGAGCGCTTGCGCGAAGCCCAGCGTGAAGCGACGTCGCTGGAAAGCACATTTCGCGAGATCCGTAATGCGGGCGCTGATCCGAATGCGCTCACACGGATCAGCGCCTTGCTGCTTGACCCGGTTGTCAACGACGTGACTGAGCGCTATCTGACCGCACAGAATCGCCTGCAGACTTTGGAAAAGCGCTACGGGGCGCGCCATCCCAGCATGGCCGAAGCGCGCGCGAGCCTGGAAACGGCCCGACAGTCCTATGTCGCACAACTGCAGATCAAGGCGCGCAGCATTGAATCTCAGTACAACATTGCGCGACGCAATGAACAGCAACTCGCGGCGCAAGTTGAGGGCGTGCGACAACGCTTGAAGAAACTGGATCGCAAGCAGTTCGAGCTCGGTCAACTTCAACGCGAAGTGACCAGCAACCAGCAGCTCTACGATCTGTTCCTGTCGCGCTTCAAGGAAGTCCAGAACAACAGCTCCAGCTCGGAAGTGAATGCACGCATTGCGGACCCTGCATACCCACCGACCCAAAAACACAAACCGGAAACGGCAAAAATCACGTTGATAGCCGGCGGCTTCGGTCTGATCTTTACTATCTTTGCGTTGCTGTTCAAGGAATTGCTAAACACGCGGATTGAGACCGTCGATGACTTAGAAGCATTCGGTCCGCACCCCGTGGTCGGGGTTGTACCAGCGATACAGCCCGCCAAGAAGCTGGATCGCGCCGCGCACTACTTTGCATCGGATGCCAAAACACCCTTTGCCGAAAGTGTGCGCAGCCTGAAAACCGCAGTCGCTCTGGGTGGCTATGGTGACAAGCTGCAATGCATTGTTGTGACCTCCACGGAACCCGGTGAAGGCAAAACCACGTTGTCCTCGGCGCTAGCAGCGGCCTTCGCCACCAATGACCGCACGCTTATCATCGACACCGATATGCGTCGCTCGCGCATCTCCGAGCAGTTTGGGCTCAAACGCCAGCGCAACCGCCAGGGTTTGACCCATGTACTCAATAAGATGTGCACATTCGAGGACGCCGTGGTCCACGACGAATTGTCCGGTGTCGATTTCCTCCCAGCCGGCGCAGTCCCTGCGAACCCGGCCATGCTGCTCGACTCAGTAATGTTCCAAGAACTACTGGAGCAGGCGCGCACTAACTATCGGTATGTGATTATCGACACCCCGCCCTTGGGCGCATCGAGTGACGTTTTGCATTTGTCGAAACGCGCAGATGCCTTCTTGCTGGTCTCACGTTCGCACCGCACGCACAAGCGTGCACTGCAAAGCGCATTGCGCCAGCTCAATGTGGTCAAAGCACCAATACTTGGTTTTGTGCTCAATGGTATTTCGCTGAAACGTGGTGGCTCCTACTATGGCTACTACGGCTACCGCTACTAGCCCTCGGTCTTCAGCTCAAGCCGGCTTTTCCAGCGTCAAATTTGCGCTAGGCCTGTGCGCACTCACTGTCGCCCTGACGCAGCTACTCGGACAGGTTTTCCACCAGAACCTTCTTGACTGGTATCGCCAAGACGCGGCCCAGGCCAGGCAGCTGGCCACGTCAGTGCCGGTGTTCTGGGATCTCGGCGAAAAGGCGCTGGACACACGCGTAGAGTTGCGCCGGGGCGAGAACTTTGAGGCCATGCGCCAAGCGCACCTGATGCGGCTCGCCATGAACCCGGCCAATGCACGTTACTGGAGCCGCTATGCGGTTGATCTGCAGCGCTACCACCATCAAGGCGAGGCCCTTGAACAAGCCGTCACACGCACCCTGCAGCTGGCTCCGCACTCTATAGAGACAGCCCTGGAACAATCCGTGATCGCGGCGTTCAACTGGCGTGATGTCTCTGAGCCGACCCGGCAAACCTGGGACCGTCACCTGGAACTGGCGCTGGATCAACCCAAAGTCTTGGTCTATCACGCCAATCGCAGCGGTGTCGCACAAGACTTGTGTCAGGTTCCGCGGGCCAACTCGGCGCTGAAGGATTGGTGTACCCGCCTGCCGGCTTACCAGGCCGCATGCCGCGCAGCGACCAAAAATTCGGACGTTTACCAGTGGTGCGCCCGTGCCGGATTGCTCACACCATGACCATGCGACTGGCCCGCTGGGTTTTCTTTGCTGGATTGCTCATCCTGCCAATTTATCGTGGCGGTTATGCCGACATGCCTCCACTCATACTGTTGGCATGCTGCGCCATCAGTTTGCTTTTAGCGTCGTTCGCGCCGCCTAGCCGTCCGTCTTCATCCTGGCCATGGGCGGCAATGGCACTATGGATCGCATGGCTGGGCTGGCAGCTCTTTCAGCTGACCCCTTTGACGCCACAACTGTTCAGTCAGCTGTCACCTGCAACACAGGCATATCATGATGCAGTCACCGTAGCTGGAGGGCAGGCTCGCTATACCCTCTCGCTGGCACCAGCACAGAGCTTTGAGTTGCTGATCCTCAGCCTGACTTATTTCTTTGTCTATGTGACTGCAACCTGCATTGCGCGCGACCGTGACAGTATCCGTCAGGTGTTGATCGTGATCACCGTCGCAGCAGGTCTGGAAGCGATGTTCGGCGCCCTCAATCTGCTGGCCGGTATCGGCCATCCAATGCTTCACCCAGACAATGCCCATCAAGGCGTGGCCACCGGCACATTTGCCAATCGCAATCATTTTGCCGCGTTCTTATGTCTGGGTTTTAGTGCCGGAGTCGGTCTGATCCTCGGGCACCGCAGCGCAACTGGTAATGCCGGCAGCTGGCGCGCGCGCCTGCGCGCAATACTCAGCCTGCTCACCAGTGAACTGGTGCTATATCGAGTCTTGCTACTGGTTATTGTCATCGGCGTGGTGCTGTCACAATCGCGTATGGGCAATGCCGCACTGGCGCTGGCGGTTACCGTACTGGCAATCGCCTGGTTGCTCAGCACGCGCCGCGCCGGCAGTTTCGGCCGCGGTCTGATCCTGTTTTTGTCCATTGTCGTTGCCGATGTCCTGCTAGTCAGCGAACGCTATGGTCTGGAGCGGGTGATGGAGCGCATCGAACAGACGGACTATGAATCCGAAGTGCGTTCCGTGGCCAACGACATGTCGCGCGCCTTGATAGCAAACATCGGCCACATCGGTACCGGACTCGGCAGCTACCCAACCCTGCAGGAGTCAGTTCGCCCTGAGGGTTTCGAGCGCAGCTTCCGCCATGCGCACAATGATTACTACGAGTTCTGGATTGAGGCTGGGCTGCCCGGTCTTGCGATCCTTGCGTCTCTGTTGCTCTACCATGCCTGGTCTGCAGCCAGAGCCCTGCGCGAAGCACGTAGCTGGCGGCGTGCCACGGGTGCCGCCGTGTTAGCCATCATCGCCGCTGGCCTGTTACATGCCACGGTCGAGTTCAATTTCCGCATCCCTGCTTACGTGGCCTACTTTGTGACTATGCTGGCACTCGCGACGCGCCTTCAGGGCCGCCACAAACCACGCTCAATACGCCGCAGGCTGGAACCAGATAAC
>JBFKEC010000064.1:0-13824 GCA_041619315.1 Oceanococcus sp.
AAAAGGGCGGGTGGTGCACCGATCAGCGACAGGGTTGATGACACCAGATTTTCGACCAACTGCAAGCCAACCAGATTGTCGTTCAGGCGAACGATGTAGGGTTTGGCGCCAGTGCTGTCCGGGCTGGCTTCGACCACTGCGGCGGTATCCGCTGCTGCGCTCGGGATGCTGGCGGCATCGTCACCGCAGGCGCTCAGTGCCAGTGATGCGGCACTGACAAAAAGCCCGTTACGAATTGTGCGTGACAGGGTGTTGTTCGGACGGTTTTGCATATTGATCCCTCTGTGGTTTTTCTGATAGGAAATTACGCTAGCAGAACACGTCGGGTACTTGATGGCCTGATTAGGCCAATGACATCAAAATGTCAGGATGCTGCTGCAATCACGTCGATTTCAATTCTGGCGCCAGGGATCAGCAGTTCGCTGACCACGGTGGAGCGTGCCGGCGGGTGCGCGCCCAGCAACTCGGCCCAAACCTTATTCACCGCGGCAAAGTCGGCCTTGTCGGTTATCCAGATGGTGGCTTTCACGATGCGGCTGAGATCGGAGCCTGCCTGATGCAGAATCTGTTCGATGCGGTTGAGGGTCTGGCGTGTCTGTGCGCCAGCATCCGGCGAAACCAGCTGGCCCTGGTCGTCCAGGCCGAGCTGGCCAGATACGAACAGCAAGCCTTGCGCCTGCACCGCGGGGCTGAGCGGGATGATGCGCCCGTCGGCCAACTGTGGCGGCTGGCCGATACGCTGAACGGGTGCTGCTGTGCTCATGATTCGTCGACCTCGCCAAAATGCTGTTTGAGTGAATTGATCAGCGAGGCCTCCGGGGAGGAACACACCGACATGACACGGCATGGCTGGTCACCGCAGGCGACATAGCCGTGGGCCATGCCACTGTCGAAATAAATCGATTCTCCGGTTTTGAGAATCGCCGGTGCATAGTGCTCGGTGTGCACTTCCACGCTGCCTTGCAGCACATAGGTGAACTCTTCGCCGTCATGTGCGACCAAGGGGCCGAATTCTTCCAGGCTGCGTGCTTTGATGTCCGCCACGATAGGCACGAACTTCTTGTTCAGCAGTTCGGTTGAAAGGTAGACATACTGATAATTGGGGGTTTTGATCATGCGCCCGTCATCGGCGCGATTGATGCTACGCCGGCCTGCCGGTCCGGCGCTATTGCCGCTCTGCGCCGCCGTGCCGGGAGCATCTTCAAAGAAGGTAGTGATGTCGACCTTGAGGCCCTGGCTGAGCTGAATCAGCTTGTCGTAACTCAACGACAGCTGATTGCGTTCGGTCTTGGACAGGGCTGAAATCGACAGTCCGGTCATTTCGCTGACGTCGGCCAGGGTCCAGTCGTTCTGCTGGCGCAACTGGCGCAGGGCGCGCCCCAGATGGGCTTCTTTGGTCACAGCTTGGTATCCATCAGGGCAGGGCTTTCCAGGTGTTCGGTGGGATGGTCTATTGAAGCAAAGTGTCGATTGGGAGAAAAGGCGCAGCGATTGTTGATGCCGTGTTTGAGCACACTTTCGGGCAGGGGCGTATCCAGCGCCAGCGCTGCGGCAAATGCTGACAGGGCCGGCGAGGTCTGAACGCCGTATCCACCCTGTCCGGCCAGCCAGAAGAAGTCTGGCACATCGCGGTCGAATCCGATCAGCGGGTGACGATCCGGAGCAAAGGTGCGCAGCCCGGCCCAGCTCTGATTGATTCGTGGCACTTCAAGTGTGGTGGCATTTTCAATCCGGTCCACCGCCATTGCAATGTCCAGATCTTCGGCCTGGGCATCGCACGGCGGGCTCGGTGTTTCGTCGGCCAGCGAGGCCAACAGGCAGCCGGCGTCCGGTTTGAAGTAATAGGCTTCGTCCATGGCGATCACCGCCGGCCAACGCGCAACGTCAAAACTTCGCGGCGGGTCAAACAGCAGCGCCGTGCGGCGCAACGGCTGCAGGCCGCGCGGGGTGCAACCGGCCAGTTCGGCGATGTTGTCTGCCCAGGCGCCGGCTGCATTGACAACGACCCTGGCCTGGAAGCTGCTGTGACCGGCATCCAGGGTCCACAAGCCATGGTGGCGGCTTAACCCTTCGATGCGGCAATCATTGATCAACACGGCGTCATGTCTGCGCGCCATGCGCAGGTAACCCTGATGCAATTCGTTGACGTCGATATCGCAGCATTCCTGTTCAAGCACGGCGTAGACCGCGGATTCCGGGCGCAGCGTCGGAACCATGGCAAGCGCTTGTTGGGTATTGATGATGCGGGTGCCAGGCCGGCATGCCAGTTGCTTGGCCTGTGGGCCCATGTCGGCGCGACCGATATGCAATGAGCACCGCGGTTGGAGCAGGGCGCGTGTGGTGAACCCTGCCGGCGGCGTCGTGAAAAACTCACGACTGGCTTCGGTAATGGCGCCGATCATGTGGTCACCGATCAGGCTGCTGAACAGTGCAGCTGACCGTCCGGTGGCGTGATAGCCCGGCGCCATTTCCTGTTCCAGCAGCAGTACGCGAGCCTGCGGTGCCACACGGGCAGCGAAGGACGCGCCGGCAATGCCGGCCCCGATCACGGCGTAGTCATAGCAATTCATGGGAAAAATTATCGCATAGGAAAATAATTTTACAAACGGAAAAGAATGTGGCTACCATGAATGCAACTTCGAACCCGTGCTTGCGATGCGTTTCGCTCTGACCTCCTTCGTATTTGTTCTCCTGATGCACACCGGCGCCTGGGCCCAGAGTGGATCAGAATCCAGTGAACTGGATGCCTTGTTCGGCGATGACGCATCAAGTGCGCAGGGGGACGGGGAGGCGTCTTCCGGCCAGAACGAGGAATCTGCGGCGGGCTCGGAGAGCAGCGCAGACAACAGTGGTGATGAGCGACAGGACGAGGTCGAAACCGTCGATGTCGAGCCGGCCGAGCAGGCACCGCAACGTCAATACGCAGGCAAACGCACGGTGCTTGAAGAGATCGTGGTCACCGCTGGCAAGCGCGGCATTGCTGTTGATGAACTGGCCGGCAGCGCCAAGGCCATCATGGGAACCGATCTTGAGGACATGAAGGCGCAGAAACTTTCCGACTTTCTCAAGCTGGTGCCCGGCGTTGTGCTGACCGAGCGCGGTGCAGATCAGAACATCCCGGTGATACGCGGGATTTCATCGTCGAATTCCGGCACCGGTAATCAGTTCAGTCCGCTCACGGTCGGGATATATGTCGATGACATGCCGTTTACCGACCTGTTCGTGCCGTTTTCCCAGCCCGATGTGAATCCGTTTGACCTGCATGCGGTCGAGATTCTCAAGGGGCCGCAGGGCACCTTGTTCGGCTCGGGGGCCCTGTCCGGTGCGATTCGATACGTGCTGCAAAAACCGGTGCTGGACAGCTGGGAAGGCAAGCTCAGCGCAACCTATACAGCCAACGACAAGAGTGACGGCCTGTCGCCGGTATACGCTGGCGCTGTGAACGTGCCGCTGACCCAGGATGCGGCATTGCGCCTGGTCGGTGTCTCGCGAGAAAACTCCGGCATGTATGACGATGTTGATCGCGGTCTGGAAGATCAGGACAAACTCGATCAAACCACGGTCCGCGTGCTCGGTGCGTGGCAGCCGACTGATCGGCTCAAGCTCAGTGGTTTCTATTTTGACCAGGACAGCGAGCAGGGCCAGGGGTTTGCCAACAATCCCATGGATTTTTACCGTGAAGGTTCGGGCACCGGCCAGATCTTCAGTGCATTTTCCGGCACGAACTTTCTTGTGAATTATGAGTTCGATGCCTTCACCTTCCAGTCTTCGAGCAACTACCAGACCAAGGATGTCGAGGTCAGTGCGCTGGGGCCGGTGTCTGTGGGGTCCCAGCAGACCGGTGATCCGGACGGCGATGGCGGCTACAACGGTCCGGGCACGGAAGATGTCGGGTTGTATGACGTGTCGTCGGGCTACCTGCTGTCGCACACCAGCACCATCTTTCAGGAATTTCGCCTGTATACGCCGCCGGGTGGCGACTGGGTGCCGACCGACTGGATGTCGGTCAACTGGTTTGCCGGGCTGGCCTACCAGCGTTCCGAGCAAAGCTATGAACAGGATTCCGATCTGGTTGAGGGGCTTGTCCCGATTGTCGGCCTGATCGATCTGCTACCGATTTTCCCGCTGGACACGCCGGCCGGGCCACTCGCCGGCAGTCAGGACACCAGCTATCTGTATGCCGAACTGGATTCGGTTGCACAGGAGGTTTCGGTATTCGCCGAGGCCACCGCAAGATTGTGGGAGGACTGGGAATTGACCCTGGGTGCTCGCCTGTACAAGACCGAACTGGATGCAGCGGGTTTTCTGTCAGGCATTCAGATCATTGCGCTGGATGCTGGCAATGTACGCACCGAGTCTCAGTCCGGTGTGCGAGAGCAGGGCATCAACCCCAAATTCTCCCTGCGTCATCTGTTCAACGAGAATATTCAGGTCTATGTGCTTGCTGCCAAGGGTTTCCAGTTTGGGGGGGTGCAGCTCAACCCGCCGGTCACGGCGCTGGCCCTGGCCGATCCGGCCAACTTCGATTCGTTCAAGTCCTCGACCCTGTGGAACTATGAAATCGGGTTGCGGACCGAATTCTTTGATCGCGCCCTGCGCTTTGATCTGACCGCTTTCTTCCTGGACTGGCAAGACATGCAGATCACCGTGCGCAAGCCGCTGATTGACACGCCGGCAACGCAGAACATCTACGAGGTCGGCTTCATCGAAAATGTCGGCTCGGCCGAATCCAAAGGGGTGGAGGCCGCGCTGTCGGTAAAGCCTGCTGACGGCCTGACCTTCACCACCAGTGCCTATTGGGGGCATGCCCAGACCACCGAGTTTTTTGCCAGCTCAGCTGGCGATGTCCCGGCCGGCTCGCGTTTGCCCAACAGCCCCAATTTCCAGATGTCGAATGTGCTGACCTATGCCACAGAAATTGCGGGTGGTTGGCACACCACCTATGGCTTGACCCACAGTCATATCGGCAAAGCCTATAACGACCTGTTCTACACCCGCGAAGTGGGTGGCTACGACACCATCGATGTGAGTTTCAGTCTGTCCCAGCCGCGTTGGGAAATCATGCCGGAATTGACGGTTTCGCTGGTCAACATAGGCGATGTGCGCGGTGTGGCCAGCGTGAGCGGCGGACGCACCAGCAGCAATTATGCCTACTACTTCACACGGCCACGCAGCCTGATCATGTCACTGGGATTGAAGTTCTAAGATTATGAAAGCACGAATTGCATTGATTGTAGGGCTGATGCTTGCAATCCCGGCCGCAGCCTATGATTTCGAACCACGCCGCGATGCCCTGCGCAAAGGGTTTTATGTGGCACCGATGCTGAGCTATCAGCTTGTGGATGATCAGCGCGCAGTTGACGATGGGCTTGGTTATGCCCTGGGTCTGGGTTATCGCGGCGACTTTGCTGCGGTGGAACTCAAGACCGAAGCGGTGTCGCTGGATACAACGGACGGCGGCAGCGCCGAATTGCACAATGTCGGCGTCAGTCTGCTGGTGGCCCCGCTGGCGATGCTGCCGTTGGTGCGTGATGTGCATTTCATTGTGGGTTATGCCTGGAATCAGCGGCGCGATCATCCCGGCTTTTCCGAGGATGATGAGACCTACCTGATCGACACCGGTCTGGGCTATATGCCTTCGTTTGAGCTGTTCGGCTACGACCTCGCTGTGCGTGTCGAATATCTTTATCGTCTGGATACGCAGCAACCTGTATCCAGTGAGGGTGAGCCTGCTGAATTCAGTGACATGGTGCTGCGTGTGGGCTTGCAACTGCCCTTGAGCAAACGTCCACCGCCACCGGATGAACCTGCGCCAGCGGCGGTACAAGTGACCCCGACCGACAGTGATGGCGATGGGGTGCTCGATGACCAGGACCAGTGCCCCGGCAGTTCTGATGACAGCAACGTTGATGCCCAGGGGTGTGCATTATGAGCAAACTGTTTCGAGTGCCAGCGCTGGCGCGGGCCATGGTCTTCGCCAGCTTGGCGTTGTCGCCCGTGGCACAGGCCCAGATCCAGACCCAGGCGTATCTGCCGATTGAAGGGGTGTCGCCGCAGCCTCTGGAGCAGGCAGCGGGGATTACCAGCCGGGCTGATCTCGAAGCCTTTATTGATGGGGTGATGAACGCCCAGATGCTCGCCCAGCAAACGGTTGGTGGGGTGGTCGCGGTGGTCAAAGACGGCCAGGTGCTGTTGGCCAAAGGCTATGGATACGCTGATCGCGAAGCCGGTGTGGCCATGGATGCCGAGCGCACATTGGTGCGTCCGGGTTCCGTCTCCAAGCTGTTCACCTGGACTGCGCTGATGCAGCTGGTAGAGGCGGGCGCGGTGTCATTGGATGCGGATGTCAACCAGTACATCAGTCAGTTCCAGATTCCCGATACCTTTGCTGGCCAGCCCATCACGGTGCGCAATCTGTTCACCCACAGTGCCGGTCTGGAAGACGGGGCGGTCGGGTTTCTGATTGTTGACAGAGAAGAGCGTCTGTTGGCGCCGGCTGATGCACTCACCCGCTACATGCCGGCGCGGGTCAGGCCACCGGCTTCGGGTGACTTCAACAATGGTGACATGGCGTCGTACTCCAACTGGGCCACAGAGCTGGCAGGACTGATCGTCAGCAACGTCTCAGGCCTTGAGTTCAACCAGTACATCGAACAGAACATTTTTGAACCGCTGGGCATGCACAACAGCACCTTTCGCCAGCCGGTGCCCGAAGCGCTGCGCGACAATCTGGCGGTGGGCTATGGCGTGAGCGGTGGGCAGCTCAAACCCAAGCCGTTTGAATATGTCATGTATCCGGCGGCCGGCAGCATGAGTGCGACGGCAAGCGATATTGCCCGCTTCATGATTGCCCATGCCCAGGATGGCGCTTTGGGAGACCATCGAATTCTGGGTGAGGCTGCCGCGCGCCAGATGCATGCGCGTGCGCTCAGCCCCAATCCTCATCTCACCGGCGCCGCGCTGGGCTTTTATGAAAACTGGGTCAACGGCCGTCGCATACTGGTTCATGCCGGCAACACCACCCAGTTTCAGACCGAATTCAACCTGCTGATTGACGAAGGTGTGGGGCTGTTTTTCTGCGTCAATTCGGCATCCACTCTGGGCTTCTCTGCCCGGCGTGATCTGCTGCACGCGTTCATGGACCGCTATTACCCGAGCCACTTGCCTGAGGTTGAGCCGCCATCTGATTTTGCCGAGCGTGCCGCCGATTATGTCGGCCGCTACCGTTTCAACCGGCATGCCTATACCACGGCGGAAAAGGCCTTCTCGCTGTTGTCTGGTGGTTTGAACGTGTCCGCCAGCGCGCGCAATACCTTGCTTCTCACGGGTATCGGCGACATGGCCACGGAATGGGTCGAAGTGGCCCCGGATACCTTTCGCCGCATTGACGATGATGCGACGCTGGCCTTCAGCCGGGACGGACAGGGGCAGGTGGCCTATCTGCTCAATGCGGGATATTTGCCGTCGATGCAGGCCTATCGGGTGCCTGCAGCCGAGAATCCGCCGTTGCATTGGCTGATTCAGGCGTTATCAGCGCTCGCATTCCTGGCCGCGGTGGTTGCGCTGTTGCGGCGCTGGCGCAGCGACCGGGAAGGCCCGGCGATGGCTCATCTGGCACGTTTCACCGCGGCGCTTGTCGGGCTTGCGCAGCTGCTGTTCCTGGTGCTTTTCGCGCTCAGCGTATCGGCCCTGACCAACAACCCGCTGGAGCCGTATCCGGCGATCTTTAGCGGCGCTTTGTGGCTGCCTCAAGTGGCCCTGCCGCTGACCGGCCTGATGGTGCTGTTCTCGCTGTTGGCCTGGCTCAAGGGCTGGTGGAGTCGCTGGGGCCGCTTGACCTACAGCCTGACCACAAGCCTGGCTGTGGCGTTCTTGTGGTCGCTGAGCGTGTGGAATCTGATCGGCGTTCATGTCCCGGCGTAATCCGCTGTGGCGATTTCAATCCTCAGAGTGAATTCATGTTGTTTCGTACTTTTATTGTCGGAGTTGTGGCGTTGAATCTGTCCGCATGCGCAATGCTGGATACATCCACGCAAACGGCTGATGTCATCATCCGCAATGGAACGCTGTATGACGGCAGCGGCGCTGAGCCGACAAGCGGTGATCTGGCCCTGCGCGGTGAGCGCATCGTGGCCCGTGGTGATCTGTCGGGCTGGACTGCAGCACGTGAAGTCGATGCCAATGGTCTGGCGGTTTCGCCCGGCTTCATCAATATCCTGAGCTGGGCCGGTGAATCCCTGTTGCGTGACGGGCGTGCGATGAGTGACCTTACCCAGGGCGTCACCCTGGAGGTGTTTGGTGAAGGCTGGTCGATGGGGCCGCTGAATGGCGCGATGAAGAAAGCACAGCTTGAGCGCACCTTCGAGGCCGGCTACGAGATCAACTGGACCACCCTGGGGGAGTATCTGGAGGCGCTGGTCGAACGGGGGGTGAGTGTCAATGTCGCTTCCTTCGTCGGCGCTGCCACGGTTCGCATCCATGAACTGGGTGAGGCCGACCGCGCGCCTACCGAAGACGAGCTTGCGCGCATGCGCGGGCTGGTCGCCCAGGCCATGCAGGAGGGGGCGCTGGGTGTCGGCAGTTCGCTGATCTATGCGCCGGGCGCCTATGCCCAGACGGATGAGATCAAGGCGCTGGTTGAAGAGGCGGCACGATTCGGTGGCGGCTACATTTCGCACATGCGCAGCGAGGCCGATCAGTTTCTTGAGGCGCTGGACGAATTGATCGAGATTGCCCGCGACACCGGAGCACGTGCCGAGGCCTATCACCTCAAGGCAGCCGGCAAGGACAACTGGCCGAAAATGGCCCAGGCCATTGCCCGCATACAGCAAGCGCGCGAGAGCGGCCTGAAAGTCGGCGCCAACATGTATCCCTACACGGCGGGGGCGACCGGGCTGACAGCGGCGATGCCGCCATGGGTGCAGGCTGGCGGGCTGGATGCCTGGATAGAACGCATGCAGGACCCGGCGATCCGTCAGCGACTGGCCGCCGAGATGCGCCAGCCCGGTGAGGATTGGGAAAACCTTCTGCTTGGCGCCGGGGCTGATGGCCTGCTGTTGCTGGGTTTCAAGAATGAAAAGCTCAAGCCGCTGATCGGCAAGACCCTGGCTGAAGTGGCGGCCATGCGCGGGACGACACCTGAAGAAACGGCCATGGATCTGGTGATCGAGGATCACAGCCGGGTGCTCACGGCCTACTTTCTGATGTCTGAGGACAACATCAAACTGGGTTTGTCACAGCCGTGGGTCGGTATTGGTTCGGACAGTGAAGCCAGTGCGCCGGAAGGTGAAGTGCTGGAATCGCTGACCCATCCACGCGCATACGGCTCGTTTGCCCGCTACCTCGGCCACTATGTGCGCGATCAGCAGGTTGCCCCGCTGGCTGATGCTATCCGTCGTCTGACCCGGTTACAGGCGGAGAACTGGGGGCTTAAGAATCGCGGCTGCCTGGATGTCGGCTGCTATGCCGATGTGGTCATCTTTGACCCTGACACGATCATCGATCACGCCACCTTTGATGCGCCACATCAGCTGGCCAGCGGGGTTCGTGACGTTTTCGTCAATGGACAATGGGCGCTCAAGGATGGTGCGGTAACCGCGGCGCGTGCCGGCCAGGTGGTGCGAGGCCCGGGCTGGCAGGAGCCATGATTACGGGCGTTTTGATTGGGGCTGTGGCGGCTATTGCGTGCACGAAATCGGGGCGCTGAGCTGGGCATGTAAATGCCGCTTTGGCATTAACAGGCCACTGGCCTAAAGATGATTTGCCTCGGCCAGAGCCATGCGAAAGACTGGATTCATGGATCACCACCGCTATTGCGGTGGCTAATAAAGTGACATTCAAAGGATGATGAACATGATGCGGAAAATTGCTTTCCTGGGTTTGCTGGGTGCCAGCTGGGGCGCTCTCGCGGCACCGATCGAAATTGGTGACATTCCGGCCTGTACCGCTCTTACGCCAGCGGCGATCTCACTGGACAACACCCCGGTAACGCTGGATGTGCGTGTGCTGCTTGATGGCGTGGCGCAGCCCTCGGCCGAGCAGATCATGTCCCGGGCGGCAGACTCGTTTGCCCCGCTGGGCATCACCATGGTCAGCAGCTATGAAACGGTCGGTTTTTCCGGCTTGGATGCCGCAGGCTTGATCGATCAGGCCAAAAGCTACTATGGCGGTGTGCGTCCGGATGGCATTGACATTGTTTATGTGCTGACCGACAAGGACCTGAACACGCTCGCAGGTCTGGCGGATTGCATTGGCGGGGTCAAATACGCCGATCGCGCCTTCGCAGTGGGTGAGGCCTGGGAGGGCCAACCGCTGAATCTTCTGCTGTACAAACTCAATACCGAAAAAGCCGCCAAAACCACCGCACACGAGATCGGACACCTGATGGGGGCTCATCATCATCAGGCCAACTGTGTGGAATCGTTGCTCAATTTCGGCGAAGTGCCGTGCACCTTGATGTTCAATTTTGTCGACATCCAGAACACCGACTTCTCGCTGCTGAACAGCGTGGTTGTGCGCGGTCACGGGCAGCTGTACGCAACACCTTAAGCCTGCGTTCAGTTCCGTCATCGCACTGGAAGCGGCGAGGGCGGGCTGAATACAGCGACAAAGCAAGGGCCGCATACGCGGCCCTTGTTGTTCATGGCATCCGCTAAATCCAGCCGCGTTCCTTGACCGCTATACCGGCCTGAAAACGATTGCGTACACCAAGCAGTTCGTAGAGTTCCTGAACGCGGCGCCGTACCGTACGCGCGGCCACCCCCATCTCAAGCGCAATGGCCTCATCTTTCAGGCCTGAGGCCATCAGTGCAATCAGACTGCGTTGATCGTCTGACAATTCATCGGATGCCAGTGGAAGCTGGCCGGACGGCATCGCCACGCCCCGGCTCCACAGCAGGTTGAACAGCTCGGACAGTGAATCCAGCAAGGCGGAGCGGTGTACCAGTATGACCGTGGGTTCGCGTTGCTCGGCAGACGAAAGCAAGACCAGAAAGGCCAGCTCATCGTCGACCAGCACCAGCTTGATCGGAACCTCGGGCAACACACGGGCGTTCTCGCCAGCATCGATGGCCATGCGGGCACGGTGCAGATGGTAGGGATGATCAAAAAGGCGTGCATCGTAAAGGGTCTGAAACGGCAAACCTTCGGCCATACGCGCCAGCTGCAGGTTCATGCCCTCGATTTTGGCGCCGGCATAGTACGGTGGCCGGTCTGTCATGCGGATGCGCTCACGCGCGGTTTTCTGGGCATGTTCCCAGCGGCTGGTGATGGCCTGTGAACCGGTCACGATCTCGATGATGGAACTGACTTCGCTGGCCTGCTGATTACGCCGCAAGGTCTGCGCCAGGGTGACCGATTCCTTGAGCATGGCGTCGAGTGCCCGCTGTCTGTCGTGCAGCAGCTGGCTTAATGCCGCTTCCGGGTCGGCCACCATAAGCCGGTCCTTGATCGGGTCCTGATGCAGCAGGCCCAGCCTGAGCAGTTCGGCAATGTTGTTGTCGAGCGCGCTGGCGCTCAGGCCAAGGCGCTTGCGCAGGGCGGCGCGATCAAGCTGCGGCTGATCGACCAGGGTGCGGTACAGGCGCTCTTGTTCAGGGCTGATACCGAGCGTTTCAAACATAGGATCTGTGAATATTGATTGGCATCAGAGTGTGCGGGCGAGATGGCATGGGTCCAATGGCTTGCAACTCCGATGCCATGTGGGCTCAGAACATGGCCGGGTATCCGGGGCAGTCATCCGTCGGGCCGAGAACGGTGAAGACTGAGCTGGTGCCAGTAAATGGCGTTTTCGGCCCGAAGCTGTCGCCGCCAAGCAAAGGCACGGCCGTGCCTTCATGGCGTATGCGGTAGCGACCGGCCGGCAAGTTGCGCGGCAGGTGCCACAAGGCTTCGACCTGCGAGCTGCGCAACGGCAGGGTCTGGCCAAGAACCGGGCTTTGCGGTGTTGCATGCCAGCGCATGATGATCTCCGGGTCCCGCTCCCTGGCGACAACCTGCCAGTGGCCGTCGGCCGTTTCGCGTTCAGCCAGCAGATAGGCCTGATTGAGTTTCTCCAGCGCATCATTTCTGGGGTGGGCGGACGCGAACTGTACCTGCACGGTGTCGCCGGCGTTATAGGTTTCATTGGCATCAAGCGTCACATCACCATAGCTGCTTCCCGGCATCAGGAAATCCGCCGCGATATACGGTGTGCGTGGGGGCACAGCGGGCGCAGTTTGTGGCGGTGCAACGCCGGCAGGGGGCTGGCCGCCGTCACGCAGGCTGATCGCCAGCGGGCGCAAGGATTGCTGCACCGCAGCCAGTGTCCACGGGCCGAAATGGGTTGAGCCGCCCTCGTACTGCTGGGTGGCGTATTCCTCACGGGTGGTCAGGTATTGCACGAAGTCATTGCTCAGACCGGCAACCACGGCGTGTTCGATGCCGGCATCCTGCAGTTCCGCCAGCACTGTGGCGCGAATGCGCCGGGCCGAGGTGGTTGTGACCTCCCACGGCAGGGCAATGATGGCCAGTTGGCCCAGCGTGACGATCTGTAACGGCAGATCGGCGTTGCTGATCAGCTCGGTGCTGCCGATCGGGAACAGAATGGGCTTTTCCGCCTGGCAGCTGTAGTCGGCATCGGGCAGGCCTGGCGCGATGGCGGTCACATTGGTCAGCCCGCAGCCGACCACGCCGCCCACCGTTCGGGCAGGTAGGACGGGGTAGCCGGAGCCGCTTGCGCTGTTGGCCAGAGTGTTCAGCACGCTCTGGATGTCCGCGGCCAGATCATCGGCGGCGTCGACATTGGCGCAACTGATACCTTCCTGGCTCGGCCCGGGGTTGTCTTCAGCGCCGGCGGCCATGGAAAAGCCGAGGGCAGCGGTGCACGTGCGCTTGACCTCGTCATCCAGTTCGGGCGGATGCTTGAGGCTGGCCAACACCATCGGATCGGTGATCTCGACGTCATCCATGCGCACATGGACAAGGCGGCTGTCGAGGCTGCCGCGCAGGGGCGTGCCGCCCTGGTCGTACAGCTCGATCGCCCGTGCCAGCTGCTTGACGCCGGATGCGGCCGTGCTTTGCAGCGTATCGACACCGCAACCGATCGACAGGTCAGGAAATGGGTGTTCGCGGAAGCACAGATTCGGGCTGGAGTCGCCTTCATCGGATTGGGCAAACGCCGCCACGAAACGATCCTCGCCGTCGGCGGCCAGATAGTCAGTGCCCATCATGCGTTCCAGGGTGTAGGCGGCAATGCCCTTGTTGTCGCTGCTGATCAGAGGTTCATGAATGCCTACCGAGGTGGTGTGCACACCGAACCAGTTGAGCAGGCCGATCGGACTGCCATCGGCACGGTCGAAGCGCAGTTGCACCATGCGTTTGTTGACCCGGACTTCTTGGCCGGACTGATCCAGCCACTGGGCGCGTTCTTCGGCCGGATTGTTGGCATAGGCCGGCTCCGAGCGGTTGGTGTTGACGTCCAGCAACTCCCCCATGGCGAGTTTGACCGTGCCAGCTTCAGGATGGGCTTGCAGATTGCGATGGGCCTGCTGGATGGCGCGGAACAGGCCGGTGCTATAGATCTCATGGACCAGTGCGTCATAGCCGAGGCGAAACACGTTGTAGGCAGTGTGGTGCGCCTCACCGCCTGGCCCTGAATGGGTATGGGTGGCGGACAGCATGACGTTGTCCTGGCCATAGTGCTCCGACAGCTCTGGGTCATCGGCGATCTTCTGCATGACCGTCTGACGAATGCCCTGAGGCAGGAAACCGGTTTCCGAGATCGCCATGACCACGCGTTTGCCGTCACAGGCGGATTGCAGGGCAAATGCGCGGGCAAACTGGCGC
>JBFKEC010000065.1:0-13651 GCA_041619315.1 Oceanococcus sp.
GGCATGGCTGAGGGCGTCGCCGTCACGCGCCAGTAGCGCGGTCATGTTGCTCTCCAGCCATTCGAAAAATCCGATGTCTCCGAGCAGGCCATATTTGATCACTTCAGCAAGCCCGGCCTTGAATTCCCGCTCTGGCAACGTATCCAGAGTGTCGAGATCGGTGATCACACAATCGGGCTGGTGGAATGCCCCGATCATGTTTTTACCCATCGGGTGGTTGACCGCGGTTTTCCCGCCCACCGATGAATCAACCTGCGAGAGCAGGGTGGTGGGAATCTGCACCATGGCGACGCCACGTTGATAAATCGCCGCGGCAAATCCTGCCAGGTCACCGACCACACCTCCGCCCAGTGCGATGACTGTGGTGTCGCGCCCGAGCTTGCGCTGGAGCATCTGATCGAGCACGGCATTGAGCTGATCCATGGACTTGAAGCGCTCTCCATCGGGCATGACATGCACCGGGATTGAAGCGCCGAGTGCCGTTTTGACTCGCTCAAGGTACAGTGGCGCGACGGTTTCATTGGTGATGACGAAAACGCGACCCTCGCGCGCGCCGGCAGGATAGAGCGCGGCGTTGGCGATCAGGTTACGGCCCAGATGAATGGGGTAGCGCTTGCCAGGGATGTCGACATCGACACGTGCGGTGTTCAAGAGTTGTGCTCCATGTGCTTCAACTTTTGATTGATCTGCAAAGCCAGCGCGCGGGCGGACTGTGCGCGGCTGGGAACAATCAGGTGGGCGATTTCGCGATACCACGGATCACGCAATGCCATCAATTCCTTGAGAATCTTTTTGGGATTTTCCTGTTGCAGCAGCGGGCGATTCTTGCTTTTGCGCGTTCTGCGCCATTGCTGCTCAACCTCAGTATAGAGGTAGATCACGCGCCCACGCTGTTGCAGATGCTCGCGGTTGGCGGCGCGCATAACGACACCGCCGCCGGTTGCCAGCACGATGCCACGCTGCAATGACAGATCGTCGATCAGTTGCTCCTCACGGTCGCGAAATCCGGGTTCACCTTCCTTGTCGAAGATGTACGGAATGTCGACGCCCGTGCGGGCTTCAAGTTCATGATCGGCATCAATGAACTGCATCCCGCGCATCCGCGCAAGATGGCGACCGACGGTGGTTTTGCCGGCACCCATGGGCCCAACAAGGAAAACAGGAAGCGAGTCGTTCAAAACAGCCGGTGCGGTTCGGACCGCAGAAATAAAAAGGCCCCGATTATAACGATCGGGGCCTTAACAGGTTGGTTACCGGATCAGTTGGTCTTGATCCCGTCGCTGAGGATTTTCGGTGTCACGAAAATCAGCAGTTCGCGTTTCTCGTTGCGACGCGTGGTATTGCGGAACAGGAAACCGAGAATCGGGATGTCACCCAGCAACGGCACTTTGTTGACCCCATCCTGGGTGGTTTGCTCGAAAATGCCGCCGAGAACCACGGTTTCGCCATTGTTGACCAAGACCTGGGTATTCACACTGCTGGTGTCGATCGCCGGCTGGCCCTGGGCGGCGGCATCGCCGCGGGTGTCCTTGGACACTTCCAGATCCATGATCACGCGGTTGTCCGGGGTGATCTGCGGGGTGACCCGCAGGGCCAGGACCGCCTTCTTGAACTGGGTCTGCTGAGCTGCACCACCACCAGAGGCCACGGTGTTGATATAAGGGATTTCTTCACCCTGTTCGATCAGCGCTTCCTTGCCGTTGGCAGTGATCACGCGCGGGGTGGAAACCACTTCACCCTTGCCTTCAGCCTGCAGAGCGGTCAACTCCAGATCAACCAGGAAGTCCGAGCCGAGAATGGACACGCCATAAGTGGGCAGGACCGCACCATCGGTCGAGGCCGGGAAGTTGGTGGCCAGTCGGTCGGTATAGCTGGGGATCACCGCGGTGCCCGCAGCCAAGCCCTGGGAAATCTGGTCGGCGGCGGTTAGTGAGCCCGAGCCACTGGTGATGGTGTCGCCACTGATATCGCCGAAACTGGCGCCAAAGCTTGCGCCAATTGAACGGCTGAAATCATCGGTGGCGACCACAACGCGCGATTCAATCAGGACCTGACGGACCGGGATGTCGAGACGGCGGACCAGGCTCTGAATGGCTGCGAGTTTTTCGCGGGTGTCGTTGACGATCAGAACATTGGTGCGCTGATCGACCGTGACCGTGCCGCGCTCGCTGATAAACGACGAATTTTCAGAGGCCAGCAGGCCGGCAATATCAATGGCCTTGGCATAGTTGATCTGAATGATTTCGCCGACCAGCGGAGCAAGCTCTTCAGCCTGCTTCATGGCTTCGAGTTCCTGTTTCTGCTGGGCTGCAACTTCAGACGTTGGAGCCACCCAAATCACATTACCGGCTTCGCTCTTGGACAGGCCTTTGGTGCGCAAAATGATGTCCAAGGCCTGATCCCAAGGCACATTTTCCAGTCGCAGCGTGATCGAGCCAGCCACCGAATCGGAGGTCACCAGGTTCTTTCCGGCCACATCGGCAATGATCTGAAGCAACGCGCGCACTTCAATGTTCTGGAAGTTGACGTTGAGGCGCTCACCTTGGAATTGCGGTTCCTCGCGCGCGCGCTCTTCCTGTTCCTGGCGGCTCAGGGGCTGCAATTCGAGTGTGAAGCTGCCGCCGAGTTGGTAAGCGACCTGATCGAACTGGGCGCCGGAAACTGGCGTGATCGCGATGCGACCGTCATTGCCATCGCGCGACACATCGATGAATTTGAACGGGGTCGCGAAGTCGAGCACATCCATGCGCGCGAGCATGTCGTCGGTGGGCGCAATGCCGCGGAAAACCGCGACGATTTTGCCACCCTCGCTGCGCACATCGACTTCTGCGCTGTCGACACCAAGTTCGACAACCAGTCGGCCCGAGCCGGTTTCGGTGCGACGGAAGTCTATGTTCGCGAATTCATCGGCTGCATTGGCTGTGGCTGAGCTGACAGCGGTGTTGCTCGGCGCGCTGACGACGCCGGCGGTGACCGGGCTTTTAAGCGCAGTGCTTGCCCCGGAGGGCCCATCCAGTTCGATGATCACGCTGTTGCCCTCAGCGCGCACGGTATACGGCGTGAGTTCACTCAGGCTCAGCACCACACGCGAGCGGCCGCTGGCTTCAACGGCGGTCAGCGTTTGTACCGGGCCGACATTGAGCGGGATGCGCCGCTGATCCAGTGCCAGCTTGGTATCGGCCAGATCGATGGATATGCGTGGAGGCGTTTCCAGTGCGAAAACGGAAGGCTGCGGCGCGGTGCCATCAAGTTTGAGCTCGATAGAGTGTCGATTCTGTCCCAGCGGGGCGGAATTGACTTCGAGCAGTTGCTGCGTGGCCTGAGCGGTTGCGGGCAGGGCAACCGCCAGCAACAAGCCGAAGCTTGCGCGCAAGGTGTTTTTGACGTGCGTCGCCATGTTTGTTCTCACTTTGTGCCCCCCAAAGTCCGTACCTGCGGTACTGCCAGTCTGATGTTTGATGCGCAAGTACATGATTACCTTTCGTCTGATATGGCCACGACAGCGGGCCGTTTCACATAGCCACCAAAACCGTCCGGAACGATTTCTTCCAATTGAATCTGCGCGTCTGTGATTTTGACGATCTTGCCGTAATTCTGGCCGAGATGATCGCCATAGGTAGCGCGGTGCACGATGCCATCCGGAGCGCCCAGCAGCGCGAAGGTCTGCTGTCGAATTTCCAGTGTGCCAAGCAGGCGTATGCCATCGAGCGGGAACTGTTCCAGCGGTTCTTTGTTGCGGGTCAAATCCGGCCGCAGCGTGTTGAGCGGCAGGTTGTTGGTTGCGAGCTGGGTCGGTTCGTCCTGATCAAATGGTTCGAACGGACTGCGCTCACCATGACGGGTGTATGCGAACGGCTCATACGGCGTCATCTGCGGAATCGGGTCAATCGGCCCGGCCTTGCGCGCTTTGACATCAGCAATGTAGTTGTCGAGATCGCTCATGTCGCGGGCGCAACCACCCAGCGCCAGGCTTAATGCCACTGCGGCGAGTGGTGCTGCGAAATGTTTGTTTGAACGCGACATCATTCGCCCTCCGTCTCGTCGAGATAGCGGTAGGTGGTAATGATGGCTTCCATGCGCAGGTCACTGGAATTGGCCTCCGCGCTGAGCTTGACGTCATTGACCGTAACAATGCGCGGTAGCGCGGCAACGCGGCTCACGAATTCGGCAATCTCGTGATACGTGCCCGTCACTACGATGCGGTTGGGCAGGATCGCGTAGAAGTCACGCGGGCGCTCATTTTCCGGGCGGAAAAGTTGCTCTTCCAGGCCGGCTGCAACACGCGTCTGCGAGATGTCGTTGAGCAGGTTGGCGACTTCACTCTTGCTTGGAAGCTGGCGCAGCATGCTGCCGAACGAGCGTTCCATTTCTTCAAGCTGAGCACGATAGGCGTCGAGATTGGCAGCGCGCCGCTGTTTCTTCTCGAAATCCTGCTTGAGCGAGACTTCGGTGCGCTTTTCACGCTCGAGAAGCTCAAGATTGGGCGTCACGAGATAGTAGTAAGAGCCGACAACAATAACCGCAGTGACGATGATGCAGGCGGCGATGTAAACAAACGCGGGCCATGCACCGACGTTGTTCGGATCAAGGGATTGGAGTTCGTCCAGGGCCTCACGAAAATTCACTGGCCGTCCTCCTCTTTCTTCTTGGACGCCTGAAACTGCAGCTGGAAGTCGCTGTGGCGGCGACGATTGTCCTTCTGCGACTGAATCACGATCAGACGTGATTTTTCGAACCAGAGTGATCCGTCGAGGTTGCGTATATAAGTTGATACACGGCCATTGGACTCAGCCACCCCATTCACGCTGGTGGTGCGGTCCTTCTGCTGCAGGCTTTTCAGATACAGCCCGGCGGGCGCAGTGGTTACCAGTTCATCGAAGAAGTGGACAATTTCCGTCCGGCTGCGCTGCAGCTCTTCAATGATGCGCATGCGTGCGAGCAGGTCAGCCTTGACCTTCTCGAGCGAGTCGATTTCCTTGATTTTCTTGTCCATGAGGCTGATTTCCTGCTTCAGACGCGCGTTGCGACTTTTCTGGAAATCAACGTCACCGACCACCTTGGCATTCATCGTATAGGCGATGGCCGCGCCGATGAATGCAGCGATCGCAAGCGCGATGAAAAATTGTTTCTGTCTTTCCTGACGTTGTGCCTCACGCCAATCGAGCAGGTTGATTCTTATCATCAGTCAAAGGCCCTCATGGCGAGGCCGAACGCCAGCAGCAAGGAGGTTTCGTCCTGTTTGAGCTGCCGGGGGCGGGCTTTGTTGGCGACCGGAATGCCTTTGAACGGATTGGCAATGGCGGTCGCAACACCGAGTTTTTCCTGCACCCGCTCGGCCAGATGCGGAATGTTCGCCGTACCGCCGGACAGTATGATCTGGTCGATCTCGCTGAACTTCGGCGAGTTGGCAAAGAACAGCTGCAGTGAGCGGTCAACTTGCTGGGTCAGATCATCAATGAAGTACGGCAGCACTTCGCTGTCGTAGTCTTCCGGCAACCCGCCCATTTTCTTGGCGTTGTTGGCTTCTTCTTCCGACATGCCGTAGTGGCGCATGATGTCTTCGGTCAGCTGGCGGCCGCCGAATGCCTGTTCGCGGCGATAAATCACCTTGCGATCATGCATCACCATAAACACGGTGTTGGTCGCGCCAACATCAATCACCGCGCAGGTGACGTTTTCACCGCGGTTCGGCATTTGCGGATGGAGCAGCATGCAGGCGTTTTCCAGTGCCTGTGCTTCGGTATCCACAACCACCGCTTCCAGACCCACCTGATCCAGTGTCAGGACCCGTTCATCGATGGTCTCGGTACGGCACGCAGCGAGCAGAACGTCAACGGTTTCTGGCGAGTTGGCGGTTGGGCCAAGCAGCTGGAAATCCAGATTGACCTCATCGATGGGGTAGGGGACGTACTGGTCCGCTTCGAGCTTGATCTGCTCTTCCATCTCGAGTTCACGCATATCGGCGGGCATCTGAATGATCTTGGTGATCACCGATGAACCGGCCACCGCAGTGGCAACCTTGCGCAATTTGCTGTCTGAGCGCTTCAGGGCTTTGGCCAAAGCCAGCCCAACCGCGTCCGAATCGCTGATCTGGCGCTCAGTTACGGCGCCAGCCGGCAGCGGTTCAATCGCATACGCTTCGATACGGTAGCTGTCCCCTTTCTTGGTGAGCTCCAGCATTTTTACGCTGGACGAACTGATATCAACGCCAATAAGCGGCGTCGAACGTTTTGCAAACAGATTGTTCAAAACACCCATTCCGGGGCCCCCGCATGATCCCGATCCCGTTTCACGTGGCCGTCATTTCGACCAAGCGCTACTATATCTCACACCAAGCAGGTTTCAACTCTTGCAGCCACTTCAATCATTTGCAGCACTTGCGCGCGCTTCGTCCGCCGCTTGCCGTGAGCACCACATATCCCCATGCGTTTGATCAAATATCTGTTCATCTTCGGTCTTGTCTGCGGTGTTTTGGCCGCTATTGGCGTGGCCGGTGTGGTCTGGCATTTCTCTCGCGATCTGCCCTCCACCGAAGGTCTTCGCGATGTGCGCTTGCAGGTGCCGTTGCGAATTTATTCCGCAGATCAGCAGCTAATTGGTGAATATGGCGCGGAACGGCGCGAGCCTTTGGACTATGGTGAAATCCCGGAACCGCTGATCAGGGCCTTTCTTGCGGCCGAAGATGATCGTTTCTTTAAGCACCCCGGAGTGGATTACCAGGGCTTGCTACGCGCCGCCTGGGTTTTGGCGTTGACCGGTGAAAAAGCGCAGGGTGGGAGCACCATCACGATGCAGTTGGCGCGCAATTTTTTCCTCAGTTCGGAAAAAAGCTATGTTCGCAAAGTGCGTGAAATTCTTCTTGCGTTGCAAATGGAACGTCAGCTGAGCAAGCAGGAAATTCTCACTTTCTATCTCAACAAAATATTTCTGGGCCATCGCGCATACGGCATTGGCGCCGCAGCCAAGGTCTATTACGGCAAGGAACTGGATGATCTGAGTCTGGCCCAGATGGCCATGATTGCCGGTTTGCCCAAAGCGCCATCGCGCTATAACCCGATTTCCGGCCCGCAGCGCGCCTTGCTGCGCCGAAACTATGTGCTGCGCCGCATGCTCGAGCTTGATTACATCGATCAGGCCCAATTTGATCTTGCCTTGGAAGAGCCCATCAGCGCCGAGTTGCGCCGCGCCACCATAGATGTCGAGGCCCACTATGTTGCCGAGTACGCGCGTGGCCGGATCATCAATCAATTCGGTCTGGATGCGTACACCAGCGGTATTGAGGTGATGACCACGATTGATGGGCGCAGCCAGCAAGCGGCGATTGCCGCCTTGCGCAAGCATCTCATCAGCTACGACATACGCCATGGCTATCGCGGGCCAGAAGCCAAACTGGGCGATCTGGGCGAGCAGCTGGATGGGCTGGACGCAGCGCAGCTGGAATCATTGCTGGGTCCAATGCTTGAGGAATTCTCGTCTGTCGGCGGGCTAGAGGCTGCGCTGGTGCTGCACGTTGATGATTCGCGCATTCAGGTGTGGTCCAGCGACAGCGGGCTGGTCGATCTGGATCCGGCTGCGCAGCCTTACGACAAGCTGAACGAGGTGCTTGCGCATGGCGATCTGGTGCGCCTGCAGGCGCAATCGGAGCAGGCGCAGCCCTGGGTGCTTGCGCAGGTTCCAGAAGTGCAGGGTGCGCTGGTTGCACTGGATCCTGAGACCGGCGCGGTGCAAGCCATGTCCGGTGGTTTCGACTACTTTGCCAGCAAGTTCAATCGGGCCATGCAGGCGCAGCGTCAGCCCGGGTCTTCGTTCAAGCCGTTCGTATACTCAGCCGCGCTGGAAAATGGCTTTACGCCGGCCTCGGTGATCAACGACGCGCCCGTTGTGTTTCACGATGAGGCGCTGGGTGGCGCCTGGCGTCCGCAGAACTACAGCGGGCGTTTTTATGGGCCGACCCCGTTGCGCACCGGGCTTTATAACTCGCGCAATCTTGTCGCTATTCGCGTACTTGAGGCCGCGGGGCTGGACACTGTGCGCAATTACGTCACGCGCTTTGGATTTGACCGTGAACGGGTCCCGCGCGATCTGTCCATGGTGCTCGGCACAGGTGTGTTCAGCCCCATGGAAATGGCAGGTGCCTATGCCGTGTTTGCCAATGGTGGCTATCGCATTGAGCCGTACCTGATTGAGCAGGTGCGCACATCCGAGGGCGAAATTCTGCATCAGGCCATGCCGCCGAGTGTGTGCGAGGCGCGCTGTCAGCGCCAGCGCGAGGAACAGCTCAAAGCGCAGGCAGAACTGCAGGAAGTTCGCGACGCCCTGGGCACTGCGGCGCTGAGCGAGGCAGATGCGCAGCGCGTCGAATTTCCGCCTGACGCCGAGCGCGCGATTGAGGCTGCCAATGCCTATGTCATGACCGACATGTTGCGTGACGTGGTCAAGCGTGGCACCGCCAGGCGCGCGCTGCAGCTTGGTCGCGATGATTTGGCGGGCAAGACCGGGACCACAAATGATCAGATTGATGCCTGGTTCTGCGGCTTCAATGCCCAGCATGTGGCGGTGTCCTGGGTTGGCTTTGACGATATCAAGTCACTGGGTGCGCGTGAAACCGGTAGCAAGGCGGCGTTGCCGATGTGGATGGACTACATGGCGGTGGCCCTGGATGGGGTGCCGAGTCAGATCAGGCCACAGCCGGCTGGTGTGGTGAGTGCGCGGGTCGATCCTGAAACCGGCTTGCTGTCCTCATATGGATCGGCACAGTCGAAATTCGAGATCTTCATTGAGGGCCACCTGCCGGAAGCAGCTGACTACGGCTATGGCGCCCAGGACAGTGGTGTTAATGAGGGCCAATCGCCGAGTCGAGAAGACGAGCTGCTCGAGGATATCTTTTGAGTTATGGCGGGGATCTGCGCGATGAGATCGCACGTGAGGCGGCTCGCTTGATGTGTGAGCAGGGCGTGCGCGATTTTGCGCTGGCCAAAAACAAGGCCACCGAATCTTTAACCGGAGGGTTGCGCGCGCCGGTGCCAAGCAACCTGGAGGTGGCTGCGTCTCTGCGTGACTATCTGGAAGTCATGGATGGCGAGGCGTGGACCACCCGTTTGCGTGGTTTGCGCCAGATTGCACTCAAGGCCATGCAACTGACAGCGGAATTCAGCCCGCGCGCGGTCGGAGCCGTGGTCAATGGCCTGGCGACCCCGCGCAGCAATGTGGTTCTGCATCTGTTCAGCCCGTTCGACGAGGCCGTCGATTTTTTTCTTGGTGATCGCAACATCCCGTTCGACGATGATGAATGCCGTTTGCTGCATCCATCCGGGCGCGAACTGCGCCGACCCACGTGCGTGTTTCTGGCCGAGGATACGGAAGTGGAGCTGGTAATTTTCGATCAGGATGATCTGCGCTGGGCGCCGTTGTCGCCGATCGACGGCAAGCCCATGACGCGCTGGGATCTGCCCACGCTGCAGGCCAGTCTGGCCGATACCCAGCAGGCATAAAAAAGCCGCGGGCTCCACAATAGGGAGGCCGCGGCTCTGATGTGTGCAGCGGGTGCTTAGCGCTGCTTGATATCCACGTAATCGCGATTCGGGCTGCCGGTGTAGATCTGACGCGGGCGACCGATGCGGTTGCTCGGATCCGCGGTCATTTCCTGCCAGTGGGCGGCCCAGCCGACGGTACGCGCAATGGCGAACATCGGGGTCATCATGGACACCGGAATGCCCAATGCCTTGTAGATGATGCCGGAGTAGAAGTCGACATTCGGATACAGCTTCTTCTCCTTGAAGTAGTCATCTTCAAGCGCAACCTGCTCGAGCTTCATGGCGAGTTCGAACTTGGGATCGTTTTCCATGCCCAGATGCGCAAGCACTTTGTGGCAATGCTCACGAATGATCGTCGCGCGCGGGTCGAAGTTCTTGTACACGCGGTGGCCGAAGCCCATCAGGCGGAACGGGTCGTTCTTGTCTTTGGCCTTGGCGATGTACTTGTCGGCATGGGAAATGTCGCCGATTTCGTCGAGCATGCGCAGCACGGCTTCATTGGCGCCGCCATGTGCGGGGCCCCACAGAGCGGTGATGCCGGCAGCAATCGCAGCGTACGGGTTGCAGCCGGTGGAGCCGGCCAGGCGAACCGTCGAGGTCGAAGCATTCTGCTCGTGGTCGGCGTGCAGGATGAACAGGACATCCAGCGCCTTGGCAGCCACCGGGTCCACTTCATAATTCTCGGCCGGCACGGAAAACAGCATGTGCAGCAGGTTCGAGCAGTAGTCCAGGTTGTTCTGCGGGTACATGAACGGCTGACCGATCGAGCGCTTGTAAGCCGCTGCAGCGATGGTCGGGATCTTGGCGATCATCCGGCGGGCAAAAATATTGCGGTGTTCCGGATCGTTGATGTTGGTGGTGTCGTGATAGAACGCCGACAGCGAAGCGACCACGCCGGCCATCATGGCCATCGGGTGCGCATCGTAGCGGAAGCCATTGAAGAAGCTGCGCAGCGATTCGTTAAACATGGTGTGGTAACGAATGGCCTGGTCGAATTCTTCCAGCTGTGCGGCGGATGGCAATTCGCCGTACAGCAGCAGGTAGCTGACTTCGATGAAGCTGGAGCTGTTGGCCAGCTGGTCGACCGGGTAGCCACGGTAAAGCAGCACGCCCTGGCCGCCATCGATGTAGGTGATGGCCGAATCACAGCTACACGTCGAATTGAAGCTGGGGTCGTAGGTGAACGTGCCGGTCGCGCCGTACAGGCCGCGTACATCGACCGCTTTGGGTCCCAGAGTGCCTTCGACCAGGGGCAGATCGGTCGTCTGGCCTTCCGGGTTCGTTAGGACGAATTTGCTGTCGCTCATCATGATCTCCAATGGTGCAGCGCGGACGTAAGGCTGCGTGCCTGGTTAGTTGTCTTGGTAGTGCGCCGGGTAAGGTGCGCGCGCGGCGCCGGAATCAACGGCAGCGCGCGCCACGGCGTTGGGCACCACGTCAATCAGACGTGGGTCCAGGGGCGTGGGGATAATGTATTCGGGGCCGAATGACCAGCTTTCGCGGTCGTAAGCATCCAGCACGGTGCGTGGTACCGGCTCATGGGCCAGTGCGCGCAGGGCCTCAACGGCGGCCAGATGCATGGCCTGATTGATCGTTCTGGCGTGCACATCGAGCGCACCGCGGAAAATGAACGGAAAGCCCAACACGTTGTTTACTTGGTTGGGATAATCACTGCGACCGGTTGCCATGATCAGATCGGTACGCACGCTTTGTGCCACCTCAGGCAGGATTTCCGGGGTTGGGTTCGACAAGGCGAACACCACCGGTTTTTCGGCCATGCTGGCGATCATGTCGGCATCAACCAGGCCGGGGCCTGACACACCGATGAACACGTCGGCGCCCTGCATGGCTTCGCTCAGGGTGCGTGGACCGTCGCCACTGCGGGCGAACTCGGCCTTGTAGTCCGGCAGGTTGTCGCGGTCGTCATAAATCACGCCTGCGCGATCGATCACGAACATGTTGTCGCGATCCGCGCCCAGGGCCTGACACAGACGCAGCGACGCCATACCTGCGGCGCCAGCGCCCAGGCAGACGATGCGCGCATCTTGGATGCGCTTGCCTTGCAGTTCCAGGGCGTTGAGCAGACCGGCGGCAACAATAATTGCGGTGCCGTGCTGATCATCGTGGAAGACCGGAATGTCGAGACGTTCCTGCAGCGCTTTTTCGATCGCGAAACAATGCGGTGCCGCAATGTCCTCGAGATTGATGCCGCCGAACGTGATGCCGATGTTGGCCACCGTGTCGATGAATTCCTGCGGGGTCTTGGATTCGACTTCGATATCGAAGACATCGACATCGGCGAACTTCTTGAACAGCACCGCCTTGCCTTCCATCACCGGCTTGGAGGCCAGCGGACCCGCATTACCCAGGCCGAGCACGGCCGTGCCGTCACTGATGACAGCCACAAGGTTGCCCTTGGAGGTATAGCGGTAGGCATCCGCCGGGTTTGCCATGATCGCCCTGACAGGCTCGGCAACACCCGGCGTGTAAGCCAGCGCCAGCTCGGCAGGTGTGGTGAACGGCTTGGTCACCGCGATCGCGAGTTTTCCCGGTCGCGGTTTCTCATGGTAATCGAGTGCGGCTTGTTTGCGGGGGTTGTCGGTCATGCGGAAACGCCCGTGTTCATAGTGCTGCGCTCGATTAAGTACAAGAGATTGGTTCTATTAGGAGCCGTAACGTTCGCGGAACTTGGACACACGACCACCGGAGTCGAGGACCTTCTGTTTTCCGGTGTAGAACGGATGGCATTCCGCGCACACTTCAATCTGAAGATCTTCGCCCATGGTGGAGCGGGTTTCGAATTTGTTTCCGCAGCTGCAGGTGACCTGAATGGCTGCATACTGGGGATGAATATCGGGTTTCATGACTTCTGCTCGCAAGGCAAGAGAAAAAGGGCGCGTAGTCTACTTAAATGCGCTGAGTTCGGCAAAGCATTCGAGCAGTCGATTCAAATGTCGACGCCCTAGCGCAGTGCGAAGGATCTGGTTTTCGCGTGTGCGGACCAAGCCCAGCGCACGTGCTTCGTCGAGCGCCGGGGTCAGGAGTGCAAAGTCCAGTCCGGTGGTGCGTTCAAAGCGGGGGCGGCTGAATGCGCCGTCAATACGCAATGTGTTGAGGGCAAATTCGCTGATCAGTTCCTGGGGCTGAGGCCAGTTTTCGCGGGCCAGGGCGGCCGTGCTTCCAGCCCCCGCCATATATTTTTGAGGGGAGCGCAAACGGGCCCGCCGGCGCACCCCGTGCGCAAAACTGAGCTTGCCGTGGGCGCCTGCGCCGATCCCCAGGTAATCACCAAATCGCCAGTAATTGAGATTGTGCGCTGCACGGCGTCCGGGTTGCGCAAAGGCTGAGACTTCGTAGCGGCGATAGCCGGCTGCGCGCAGACGCTTGAGCCCGGCCTCTTCGATATCGGCCTGGGCGTCATTGTCTGGCAGTTGCGGCGGATGCTGCGCAAATGCGGTGCCGTCCTCAATCGTCAGCTGGTACCAGGAGAGGTGTTCAGGGGCCAGCGCTATGGCCTGGTCCAGATCATTGAGGGCCTGGTCGAATTGCTGCCCGGGCAGGCCGTGCATCAGGTCCAGATTGATGTTGTCGAAACCGGCATCACGCGCCAGCGTGTAGGCATCGCGCGCCGAGTTTGCGCTGTGGATGCGGCCGAGCTGGCGCAACTGGTCATCGTCAAAGCTTTGCACGCCGATGGACAGGCGATTGACCCCGGCCTGGCGATAGCCGGCGAAATGGGCGGCATCGGCCGTGCCAGGGTTGGCTTCCAACGTGATTTCGGTATCAGGCGTGATGGTGAGTCGCTGGTGCAGGGCCTGAAGTATCTGAGCTATGGCATCGCCGCTGAACAGGCTCGGCGTGCCACCGCCGAAAAAGATCGCCTGCACGCGTGGCCATTGCTTGCGACTTTGCAGTTCAAAATCCAGATCGCGGATCAGCGCATCGACATAGCGCTGTTCCTCCGGCTCGCCGGCATGTGAATTGAAGTCACAGTACGGGCACTTGCGTACGCACCAGGGCAGGTGAACGTACAGGGTCAGTGGTAACTGAGTGCTGGGCACGGATCAGGCTTTGCGCAGCTGGCGTAGCAGGTCGGCAATGGCGTGACCGCGGTGCGA
>JBFKEC010000066.1:0-13595 GCA_041619315.1 Oceanococcus sp.
CCGCGCCGGTGCGCTCACCCTGGCCGAAGTGGCGATGGTTGGAGTGGCCTCGATTCTGGTGCCCTTTCCGTATGCAATCGATGATCACCAGACCCGCAATGCCGAGCATTTGGTCAAGGCCGGTGCGGCCGTGCTGATGCCGGAATCGCACATGAGCAGCGATGCGCTGCGCGCGCAGGTCAAAGCATTGCTCGTCGATCGTTCGCGTTTGCAGGCCATGGCCAACGCTGCGCGAGCTTGCGCACACCCGCAGGCCTGCGCCCAGATTGCTGATGTGTGTCGTCCCTATCTGGGCCTGCCACGCGAACTTTCGGAGGCTGCCGCATGATCAATGCCGACGGTCTCAAACAGATGTTGGCCTTGCGCATGGGCAAGGTGCGGCGCATCCACTTTGTCGGCATCGGTGGTTCCGGTATGGCCGGGATTGCTGAGGTTCTGATCAATCTGGGCTATCAGGTCAGTGGCACCGATCTGGGTGACACCGCAGTCACCCGGCGCTTGGTCAGCCTCGGGGCTGTGGTGACGCAGGGCCATAGCGCCGCTGCCGTGGCCGGAGCTGATGTGGTGGTCAGGTCGACCGCCATTGCGCTGGACAATGAAGAAATCAAGGCTGCGCAGGCGGCCCGCATTCCGGTCATTCGCCGTGCAGAAATGCTCGCCGAGTTGATGCGCTTTCGCATCGGCATTGCGATCGCCGGGACCCACGGCAAGACCACAACCACAAGTCTGACATCGGCCGTGCTCGCTGCCGGCGGGCTGGATCCGACCTACGTGGTGGGTGGTCTGGTCAAAAGCAGTGGCAGCAATGCCCAGCTTGGCGCGGGGCCCTATCTGGTGGCTGAAGCGGACGAGTCAGATGCCTCGTTCCTGCATCTCACACCGATGATTGCGGCGGTCACCAATATCGACGCCGATCACATGGAAACTTACGGCGGCGACTTCAACAAGTTGTGTGATGCGTTTGTCGAATTCCTGCACTTCCTGCCGTTCTACGGTCTTGCCGTGCTGTGTTCCGACGATGCCAATCTGCGCAAGCTGATTCCTGAAGTTGCCCGGCCGGTTGTCAGCTATGGGCTCAATGCCGATGCCGACATTCGTGCGGTGAACCTCAAGACGGATGCGGGTGGAACGCGCTTTACGGTGATTGGCGCGGCGGACCAGGATCTGGATATCCGCCTCAATCTGCCGGGTGAGCACAATGTGCTCAACGCGCTGGCGGCGGTCTCGATCGCACGTGAACTGGATGTTGCGCCCGAAGCGATTCAGTCCGCGCTGGATCAGTTTGCCGGCATCGGGCGGCGTGCCGAGCGCCTCGGCAACCTCAAGCTCAAGAGCGGTGAGGTCTATGTGATCGATGATTACGGTCATCATCCACGCGAGATCGCCTGCACCTTGCAGGCCATGCGCCATGCCTGGCCAGAGCGTCGCCTGGTGGTCGCTTTTCAGCCGCACCGCTACAGCCGGACGCGTGATCTTCTGGATGACTTCGCCGAGGTGCTGGGCGCTGCCGACGTGCTGTTGCTGACCGAGGTCTATGCCGCAGGCGAGGCGCCGATTGCCAATGCTGACGGTCGCGCATTGGCCCGCGCGGTGCGCTTGCGTGGTGATGTCGAACCGATCTTTGTGGCCGAGTTGAGTGAGTTGCCGCATCGTTTGTCCAGCGTGCTGAGTGACGGCGATCTGCTGCTCACGCTGGGCGCCGGCAATATCGGTCATCTGGCCCAGAGCATGGCGCGTGATGGATTGCCGGGGGTGGACGCATGAGCCTGCTCGGTGATTTGCGTCGCGATGAACCGATGAGTCGGCACACCAGCTGGCGGGTCGGCGGCCCGGCCGACATCTGGTATCGGCCGAGTGATCGTTCTGACTTGCAGGCGTTTCTGGCTGGCCACGATGGCGCGGTGCTGTGGCTGGGGCTGGGCAGCAATCTGCTGGTCCGTGATGGTGGTATTCGCGGTGCCGCAGTGACGGTGTATGACGCCTTGGGCAGCATGGTTCGGCGCGAGCATGACCGTGTGTTCGTGGAGGCCGGTGCGCATTGCGCACGGCTGGCCAAGTTCTGCGCCGCACAGGGTTTGTCTGGTGCGGCGTTCTTCGCCGGCATCCCGGGAACCGTGGGTGGTGCGCTGGCCATGAATGCCGGGGCCTTTGGTGGCGAAACCTGGCCGCATGTGCGGCGTGTCGACATGCTGGATGCCAGCGGCCAGGTGCGCAGTTTTGATGCGGAGGCGTTTGAATATGCCTACCGCAGCGTAACCACGCCGCTTGAGGGCGGGCTGTTCCTGGCTGCCGAATTCCAGTTCAGTGGCGGTGATAGCGAGGCTGAGGCTGAAAAGGTTCGGCAATTGCTGCGCCAGCGTCGGGCCAGCCAGCCGGTTGGGCAGCCGAGTTGCGGTTCGGTTTTCCGCAACCCGCCTGGTGACCACGCCGCGCGTCTGATTGAAGCCTGCGGGCTCAAAGGTCATTGCATTGGCGGCGCCCAAGTGTCGCCCAAGCATGCCAATTTCATCATCAACACCGGTAGCGCCAGCGCGACCGATATCGAACAATTGATCGGTCATGTCCGCGCCACCGTCGAGCACGCGCACGGGGTGCAGCTGATCCCCGAAGTTCGCGTAGTCGGGGAGGCGCTGCAATGACGCTCACGGCGCAGGACATGGGCCGCGTTGCGGTGCTATACGGCGGTTGGTCAGCCGAGCGCGAGGTCTCACTGCAAAGCGGTGCGCAAGCGTTTGCCGCGCTTCAGCGTCTGGGCGTTGATGCGCATCTGATCGACGCTACGCCGGAGGTGGTGCTCGGACTCAAGGCGGCCGGATTTGAGCGGGTGTTTATTGCCCTGCATGGCCGCGGCGGTGAAGACGGTACGGTTCAGGCCGCATTGGAATTACAAGGGCTGCCCTATACCGGTTGCGCGGTCGCTGCTTCGGCGCTTGCCATGAGCAAAGCGCAGACCAAGCGCATGTGGAAAGCCGAACAATTGCCGACGCCGCAAAGCGTGTTGTTGCAGCCCGGATTTGATCCGGCGGCGGTGGTTGAAGCGCTGGGCCTGCCGATCTTCGTCAAACCGGCCAGTGAAGGCTCCAGTATCGGCATGACCAAGGTCATGCATGCGGATGAACTGCCAGCCGCGTATGCGGCGGCCGTGCGCTTCGACAGTCAGGTCCTGGCTGAGCAATTCATCCATGGTCAGGAATACACCGCGTCGATTCTCAACGGGCAAGTGCTGCCGTTGATTCGGGTGCAGCCGCAGGCGGTGTTCTACGACTATCACGCCAAATATCAGGCCGAAGATACGGCCTATCACTGTCCTTGCGGGCTGCCGGAAGAGCAGGAGCAGCGCATTGCCCAGCTGGTGCTGCGCGCCTTTGATGCGGTTGGTGCGCGTGGCTGGGGACGGGTGGATCTGTTTGTTGATCAGCGCGGCGAGCCGTGGCTGCTTGAGATCAACACCGTGCCGGGGCTGACCACGCATTCGCTGGTGCCGATGGCGGCCAAGGCGGTGGGCATCGATTTCGATCAGCTGATCTGGCAGATCTTGCTGACCAGCGAGGAGGGGGCATGAGCAGTGCCCAGGCGATCATGAGCAAATCCCTGCCTTCGCTGGACTGGGGTGTCGGTGTCGGCGTTGCCGTGCTGATTGCCGGCCTGATTGGCGCGGCCATGACCGGTGGAGCCAAGGCGCCGATGAGCATGGATTTGTATGGCGAGCTGGGTGCGGTCGATCCACAGGATGTGCGTGAAGCGGTTGCGCCCTATCTGGGTGAAGGCTTCTTCGGTGTGGACGTTGAGCGCCTGGAGCAACGCTTGAGTGATCTGCCCTGGGTGCGCGATGTGCAGGTGCAGCGCCTGTGGCCGGATCGTCTGGCAGTGCGCATCGAGGCGCATCAGGCGGTCGCGGCTTGGGGCGATGACGCGGTGCTGACTGCCGATGGTCATCTGATCTGGCCGGATCAGCAGCCACTCAGTGTGCTGCATGTGAGCGGCCCGGAAGAGCAGGCCGCGGCGGTGTTTGCGGATCTGGCCGTGGTTGTGCCTGCGCTGCCGCATGGCTGGGATTTGCGCGGCTGGGACGTGTCGGCCACTGGCGATCGGCGCGCTGAAGTCACGGTGGCCGATCAGCTCATCGTGCTGGAGTTCGGGCGCGAGCCAGTGGAAGACAAGTTCCGTCTGCTCGCGGAAGTGGTTTTGCCGGTGCTCAAACCGCGACTTTTAGATGTCGCGGCCATCGATCTTCGGTATCGCAATGGATTTGCCGTGCGCTGGACAGCGTCCGGACAGGCTGAGGAGTTCAAACAATGACAAAGCGCAGTGAGCGCAACGATCTGCTGGTGGGTCTGGACGTGGGAACGTCCAAGATCGCCGCGATCGTGGGTGAGGTCAGTCCCGCAGGTCAGGTCAATGTCGTGGGCTTCGGTACGCATCCCTCGCGCGGCCTGAAGAAAGGCGTGGTGGTCAATATCGAAGCCACCGTGCAGTCGATCAAGCGCGCGGTTGAAGAGGCTGAGCTGATGGCCGGCTGCCGGATTCAGTCGGTGTTCGCCGGTATTTCAGGCAGCCATGTGCGCAGCCTCAATTCCAACGGCATCGTGGCCGTGCGTTCGCGCGAAGTGACCCAGCACGATGTCGACCGGGTGATCGATGCCGCTTGCGCCGTCGCCATCCCGGCCGATCAGGAATTGCTGCATGTGCTGCCGCAGGAATTCATCGTCGATGACCAGGGTGGCATTACCGAGCCGATCGGCATGTCCGGTGTGCGTCTGGAAGTGCGCGTGCACATGATCACCGGCAGTGTCAGCGCGGCGCAGAACATCAAAAAATGTATCGAACGCTGCGGCCTGATCGCCGACAAGTTGATTCTCGAGCAACTGGCTTCGAGCTATGCCGTGCTCATGGATGACGAAAAGGAACTGGGCGTTTGCCTGGTCGATATCGGTGGCGGCACCTCTGACATCGCGGTGTTCGAGCATGGCGCGATTCGTCATACCTCGGTCATTCCGATTGGTGGTGACCATGTGTCCAACGACATCGCGGTGGCGCTGCGCGCGCCGCCCAAGCATGCCGACGAAATCAAGATCAAGCATGGCTGCGCATTGCCAGAACTGATCGAAGGCGAGGAGATGATCGATGTCTCCGAGGTCGGCGACCGGCCCAATCGCAGCATGTCCAAGCACGTGCTGACCGAGGTGATTCGCGCACGTATGGAGGAGCTGTTCCGGCTGATCCTGCGCGAGGTTCGGCGCGGCGGCTTCGACACCATGCCGGCTGGCGGCGTGGTCCTCACCGGTGGCTGTGCCCAGTTGCGTGGCGCGGTCGAATTGGCAGAAGAGGTTTTCGAGGTTCCTGTACGCCTGGGCGTTCCGTCCGATGTGCAGGGTTTATCAGACGTGGCGGGCAATCCTGGGCACGCCACAGGAGTGGGTCTATTGCGGTTCGGGGCGCAAAGCCAGCCGCAAACACCAGGAAAGGTCGGGGACTCCGGTTTCACGAGCATGTTGGCACGCATGAAAAGCTGGTTTCAGGGCAATTTTTAAGGTTCTCAACGGATTTGGTTTCAAGGAGAAGAGTAATGGGCGAAGTGTTTGAAGTGATGGAAACACAGACGAAGGAAGCGGTGATCAAGGTTGTTGGCGTCGGCGGCGGCGGTAGCAACACGGTCAATCAGATGGTTCAGGCTGGCATCAAAGGGGTGGAGTTCATCTGCGCCAATACCGATGCACAGCATCTGCGCCGTTGCTCCGCTGACGTTTTGCTGCCGATTGGTCAGCAGATCACCCGCGGTCTGGGCGCCGGGGCCGATCCCAATGTGGGGCGCCAGGCAGCACTGGAAGATCGTGATCGCATTGTCGAGTTGATTGAAGGTACCGACATGCTGTTCATCACCGCTGGCATGGGTGGTGGTACTGGCACGGGCGCCGCACCGGTGGTGGCCGAGATCGCCCGTGAGATGGGCATTCTCACCGTTGCTGTGGTGACCAAGCCGTTCCAGTTCGAGCGCGCCAAACGCATGACCGTGGCCAAGCACGGCATCGACGAGCTCAACAAGCACGTACATTCGCTGATCGTGATTCCGAACGAGCGTCTGCTGCCGGTTCTGGGTAAAGGCATTTCGATGAAGGAAGCGTTTACCGCCTCCAACGACGTGCTCCACAACGCGGTGCAGGGCATTGCCGAAATCATCAGCTGTGAAGGCGAAATGAACGTCGACTTTGCGGACGTCAAGAAGGTGATGGGCGTGCAGGGTATGGCCATGATCGGCATCGGCACCGGCAAGGGTGAAGACCGCGCCAAGGAAGCAGCTCAGGCGGCACTGTCGTGCCCGCTGCTCGAAGAGCTGTCGATTCAGGGTGCCGAAGGTCTGCTGGTCAATGTCACCGGTGCAAACCTGACCATCGACGAGTACACCCAGGTCATGGAGCTGATGACCGAGGCCGCATCCGAGTCGGCTGAAGTGATCGTTGGTACGGTGGAAGATGATTCCGCTGGAGAAGGTCTGCGTGTGACCGTGGTTGCCACTGGATTGGACTCGCAGCTGAAAAAGGTTCTGCCAGAACCGACGTCAACCCGCGTGACGCCGATCAGCCAGGGCGGCAAGCCGGCGGCACCTGAGGCACCGTCTGCGCTTGAAGAGCTGAACAAGGTTTCAGTGCCCAAGCGTGCGGTTGCGGGTGGTCGCTCCATGGATCATGGCAGTGCCGCGCCGAACATGCGTGATGACGACTGGCTGGACGTGCCGGCGTTCTTGCGGACCCAGGCTGACTAAGAGCACTAAAACCGGTCAGCGTTTGCGCTGATCGCGGCTCAAAACAAAGCCCGATGCGTGTTGCACGCATCGGGCTTTTTTCGTTGTATAAATGTGGTTGTAGCCTTTGGTAATTCCGACCAGTGCCGGAAAGCGGTTGAGATAATTGTCATAAAGCGCTGATTCCGCGTTTGAAACCGCTTGATTTGGTGCGATGCACAATAAATTATATAGTATGCTCGGAACCATAGGTCCGTGCTGCGCGTCTACATTTGTGCCGCAGTTGGCCATCATTGATCGTGGGTAACGATCGTTTCAGGAGAACATCCCCCGATGCTCAAACAACGAACATTGCAAAGTGACATCCGCGCAACGGGCGTGGGTTTGCACTCGGGCGATAAGGTCTCACTGCACCTGAAACCAGCGCCTGCCGATACTGGCATTGTCTTTCGTCGTATGGATCTCGATCCGGTAGTGGATGTGCCTGCGCGTGCGGTTTTGGTCAAAGATACGACGCTGTGCACTGCGCTGGATCAAGATGGTGTGCGGGTTGCGACCATCGAGCATCTGATGTCCGCACTGTCCGGCTTGGGTGTCGACAATGTCTACATCGAGCTGTCATCGCCGGAAGTGCCGATTATGGATGGCAGTGCCGGTCCGTTTGTGTTTCTGATTCAGTCGGCGGGTATTGCCGAGCAGAATGCAGCGAAGAAGCTGATCCGTATCAAAAACCCGGTGACCGTCAGTGACGGTGACAAATGGGCGCGCTTTGAGCCGTACGAAGGTTTCAAGGTCGACTTTGCCATCGAATTCGATCACCCGGTCTTTACCGACGGGGTACAGCGCGCCAGCATGGATTTCGGCAGCACCAGTTATGTGCGCGAAGTCAGTCGTGCGCGCACGTTCGGGTTCATGCGCGATATCGAATATCTGCGTTCGCACAATCTGGCACTGGGCGGCAGTCTGGACAATGCCATTGTGCTGGACGATTACCGCGTGCTGAATGAAGATGGCCTGCGTTACGACGACGAATTCGTTCGTCACAAGATTTTGGATGCTATCGGCGATCTCTATTTGATGGGCTATGGCATCGTTGGGGCATACACCGGATACAAGTCCGGGCATGGCCTCAACAACCAGCTGGCACAAGCATTGCTTGCTGACCAGCAGGCATTCGACATCGTCACGTATGACGACCTGGAAACCGCTCCGATCAGTTACGCGCCGGGTTTGGCTGCGGTTTAGAGGAAGCCGGGTCTTGTTGAAATGCTTTGGGGCGCACGAGGATTTTGCATTGGCTTAAATTAAGCCCGTAGCAAGAATTTACGCTTTTGAGGATAAGGGCACTTCGATAACGTAAATCAGACGACCACAGGGGGGAATCGGTGCATAGCACCAGCCGGTCGCCGTCTATGCACGCAACCTGCACATGGCCAATGAAGGCGCGTGGCAAGCGTGTTTCCAGTAATTTCTGGATGCGGCAGTGCAGGTCCACCTTTGACCAGAGATCTGACATGGCATGCCGTGCGAGATCGTTGAATTGGTGTTGACGTGCCAATGTGGTCCTGTTTGCTGGAATGAAGGGTTCGGGAGATACCCGCAACAATGAGCAGTGTATCGGTTAAACATATCAAGGTCGAAGGGCTGGGCGGCCTGTCGTCGCGCGCCTTGATGGGCTGTGGCGCGGCGGCAATGATGCTGCTGATCGGTGCCGCCTTTGCCGTTGGTCGCATGAGCGCCCCGGCTCTCGCCCACACCGGCTTGTCGCTGGATCACATTGAAGACCTGCGCCCAGCGCTTGCTGAGCAGCGCGCGCGACTTGAAGAGAGTCGCCAGCAAATGGCGGCCAACCAGGTTGCCGTGGCGCGTCGTCTGGGCCGCATGCAAGCTGAGATTACCCGCCTGAATGCAGCCGGGCGCAAGCTCACTGAAATCGCGCAGCTGGATGGCCAGGAATTCAACTTTGATGCCGCACCGGCGTTGGGTGGGCCCGCCGATCCCGGTGATGAGGTCATCGCGCCCGAGCATGTGGCGCTGGATGATCTGGATATGCAACTGGAGCTGAAGCAGCGCCAGTTGGATATTCTGGAACACCTGTTGCTGGTTAGTCAGCTGCATTCACAGCAGTACCCGTCGGGCTGGCCGGTCAAGCGCGGCTTTATTTCCTCGCTGTTTGGTACTCGCACCGATCCGTTTACGGGCCGGCGTACGCGTCACACCGGGGTGGATTTTGCTGCCCTGTCTGGCACCGATGTGCTGGCCGTGGCCGGTGGTGTCGTGGCTTTTGCCGGCACCCGCTCGGGTTACGGGCGCGTGGTTGAAATCAATCATGGCAATGGCTACGTCACGCGTTATGCGCACAACAGCCGCAATCTGGTGCGCATCGGTGAGCGCGTGGTCAAGGGCCAAGCCATTGCTCTGGTGGGCCAGTCCGGTCGAGCGACTGGGTCGCATGTGCATTTCGAGGTCATGGTCGACGGGCGTCGCATAGACCCGCACCAGTACATCAGCCAGAAATAGCGATTGCTCTGATACGGGGCTTGCCTGAGCACATTTCACCCCAAAGTTAAGTCTGGTCCGATGTCCGCATTCGGTGGGGTCGGCAATTCCACGTTATCATTGACACTTTTGAGGGCCGGTCATTCGTTGACGGGCCTTTCGTGTTTTCAGCAAAGACTCTCATGGCCAATTTTTTCAGCAAGGTATTCGGTAGCCGCAATCAACGACTGCTGAACCGCCTGCAGCCCGTGGTCGAAAAGACCAACGCCCTGGAAGACAGCATCCGCCAACTCAGCGACGATGCGCTGAAAGCGAAGACCCAGGAATTCCGGGACCGGCTCGCCAAGGGCGAGAAGCTGGACGATATGGCTGCGGAAGCCTTTGCGGTCGTGCGCGAGGCTGGCAAGCGTGTCCTCGGCATGCGCCACTTTGATGTGCAGTTGATCGGTGCCGCGGTGCTCAATCAGGGCAAGATTGCCGAGATGCGCACGGGCGAGGGCAAAACGCTGGTCGCCACGCTGGCCGCCTACCTCAATGCATTGCCGGGCGATGGCGTACACGTGGTCACAGTGAATGACTACCTGGCCAAACGTGATTCCGACTGGATGGGGCGCCTGTACGGGTTCCTGGGCTTGACCACGGGCGTGGTCGTGCACGGGCAGAACAACGAAGAAAAGCGCGCAGCCTACGCGGCCGACATCACATACGGCACCAACAACGAATTTGGTTTCGACTACCTGCGTGACAACATGGCGTTTCGCATGCAGGATCGGGTGCAGCGCGGTCAGGCTTTCGCCATTGTGGATGAAGTCGACTCCATTCTGATCGATGAGGCGCGCACCCCGCTGATCATTTCTGGGCCGACCGATGACAATCCGGAGGTTTATCGCAAGATGAACACTCTGGTGCCGCAGCTCAAGCGCCAGGACGAAGAAGAGGGTGAAGGCCACTACTTTGTCGACGAAAAGACCAAGCAGATCCAGCTCAGTGAAGACGGCCATGCCGCCCTGGAAGAGCTGTTTGAAACAGCGGGTCTGCTCAACGAAGGCTCGTTGTACGACGCCTCGAATATCATTCTGATGCACCACGCGATGGCAGCGCTGCGCGCGCATGCCTGCTACCACCGTGATGTCGAGTACATCGTGAGCAATGGTCAGGTCGTGATCATTGATGAATTTACCGGCCGCATGATGCCGGGGCGGCGCTGGGCGGACGGTCTGCATCAGGCCGTGGAAGCCAAGGAAGGGGTGCAGATCCAGCAGGAAAACCAGACCCTGGCTTCGATCACCTTCCAGAATTATTTCCGCCTCTACGACAAGCTGTCCGGGATGACCGGGACCGCCGACACCGAAGCGTTCGAATTCCAGCAGATTTACGGTCTGGAAGTGGTCGTGATTCCGACCAACAAACCGATGGTGCGTGAGGATTTGCCCGACCAGGTGTTCATGACCGCGGCGGAAAAATACGACGCGATCGCGCAGGACATTCAGGATGCCTGCGAACGTGGCCAGCCTGTGCTGGTGGGTACCGCTTCCATTGAAACGTCGGAAATTCTTTCCGCCGAACTCAATCGGCGTTCGATCAAGCATGAAGTGCTTAACGCCAAGCAGCACGAGCGTGAAGCCGAAATCGTGGCTCAGGCCGGGCGCCCCGGCGTGGTCACTATTGCCACCAATATGGCCGGTCGTGGTACCGACATCGTGCTCGGTGGCAACCTCGATTCTGAATTGGAGTCGCTGCCTGAAGATGCTTCGGAGCAACGCAAGGAAGCGCAGCACAACTGGCGTAAGCGTCACGAGAAAGTGATTTCCGCCGGCGGTTTGTTCGTGCTGGGTTCGGAGCGCCACGAATCGCGGCGTATCGACAACCAGTTGCGTGGTCGCTCGGGTCGTCAGGGCGATCCGGGGCGAACCCGTTTCTACCTGTCGCTGGACGACAACCTGATGCGCATCTTCACGCCCCCGCGCTTGCGCGGCATGCTGCAGGGGCTGGGCATGGAAAAGGGCGAGGCGATTGAGCATCGCTGGGTCACGCGTTCCATCGAAACCGCGCAGCGCAAGGTTGAGGCGCACAACTTCGATATCCGCAAAAACCTGCTGGAATACGACAACGTTGCCAATGACCAGCGTCGTGTGGTTTACGACATGCGTGAGTCTCTGCTCGGCGACGCTTCGCTCAGTGACATGATCACGCAATTGCGTGAAGACGTGATCGAGCAGCTGGTCCGCACCTATGTTCCGCGCGGCAGCGCCGAAGAGTTGTGGCGCCTGGACGATCTGCAAGATGTGCTGTCACGTGAATATGCCTGTGAGGTCAATCTGCAGTCCTGGCTGGATGAGGACAAATCGCTGAGCGACGACGGCATGCTCAAGCGCATTATCGAAATGTTGGAGCAGGACTACCGCAGCAAGCGTGAGCAGGCCGGTGACGAGTCGCTCGACAATTTCGAGAAGGCGATCATGCTGCAGGTGCTCGATACCTTGTGGCGTGAGCATCTGGCGGCCATGGATTACCTGCGCAAGGGTATTCATCTGCGCGGTTATGCGCAGAAAGATCCCAAGCAGGAATACAAGCGCGAAGCCTTTGGCATGTTCACCGAACTGCTGGATCGCTATAAACAGGAAGTTGTCGGCATCGTCAGCAAGGTGCGCATCCAGCAGCCGGAAGACATCGAACGGGTCGAGCAGGCCCGGCGCGAACGCGAAATGCATTTCGAACATGCCGAAGCACAAAGTGCTTTGAGCGCTGGCGAGCAGGCGCCGCAGGCCGATGCGCAGCAGGCCGGGCCGGCCGTCGCGCCACGCCAGCAGCGTTTGCGTGTGCAACGTCAGGCGCCGCCTCCGCCCAAGCCGCAAACGGTCAAGCGCGAGGAACGCAAGGTTGGGCGCAATGAGCCCTGTCCGTGTGGTTCCGGCAAGAAATACAAGCAGTGCCACGGCAAGCTCAGCTGACGTCATGGCTGTCAATCTGAGCCCTGCGCAGGGGTTGCTGCCGGTGCCCGGCGTTACGCTGGCGCACGCCGCCGCCGGGATTCGTTACCGTGATCGTGATGATCTGGTGCTGATTCGGCTGGCCGAAGGCAGCCAGGTGGCGGCGGTTTTTACCCGCAATGCATTCTGCGCCGCACCTGTGGTGGTGTGCCGCGAACATCTTGCCGCCAGCGAGGGCATCCGTGTCCTGCTGATCAATGCCGGAAATGCCAATGCCGGAACCGGGCAGGCTGGCCTTGAGGCCGCACGGCGCAGCTGTGCGCTGGCCGCCGACGAACTCGATCTGGACACTGCCGCAGTGCTGCCATTGTCCACCGGTGTGATCGGCCAGGCCTTGCCGATCGAGCCTTTTGCTCGGGCCTTGCCGGGGCTGGTTTCGGCGCTGGATGACAACTGCTGGGATGCGGTTGCGCGCGCCATCATGACCACCGATACCGTGCCCAAGGGTGTGTCGCGGCAGTGTCTGATCGACGGTCGCAGCGTGACCGTGACCGGGGTGGCCAAGGGCGCGGGCATGATTCGCCCGGACATGGCCACGATGCTGTCGTTTGTGGCCACAGATGCGGCGGTTGAGGCGCAGGCCTTGCAGACCTTGCTCGACGAAGTGGTTGCCGAGTCCTTCAACGCCATCACCGTGGACGGTGATACCTCGACCAATGATGCCTGCGTGCTGGCCGCGACTGGTGTAGCCGGCAATCCGCCATTGAATGCAGATGATGCGGCGTTCGCGCAGCTGCGAGAGGCTGTGCGTGAGGTGTGCGTGCTGCTGGCCCAGGCCTGTGTGCGCGATGCCGAAGGTGCGACCCGGTTTATCCGTGTCGAAGTTGCGGCAGCGGGCAGCGTGGAGGAAGCGCGCCAGGTGGCCTACACCGTGGCGCAGTCTCCGCTGGTAAAAACTGCAGCCTTTGCTGGCGACCCGAACTGGGGGCGCATACTTGCTGCCGTCGGGCGCAGCGGTGTGGACGAACTCGATCTCAGTCTGGTCAATTTATATCTCGACGAGGTGTGTCTGATTCGCGGTGGCGAACCCGATCCGGACTATACGGAAGCGCGCGGCGCGGCCGTGGCGCAGAAATCGGAGTACTGCATACAAGTGGTGCTGGGGCGCGGCGAGCACAGCGCCACCGTTTGGACTTGCGACTACAGCTACGACTACGTCCGGATCAACGCCGAATATCGCAGTTGATGGCAGGGCCATCGGATCAGCCGCAAGCCGTTGTGCGGGTTGCCGCCGGGGTTTTGCGCCGGCCGGATGGGTGCGTGCTGCTGGCCCAGCGCCCGGCTGGAAAAATTGCCGCCGGTCGCTGGGAATTCCCGGGCGGCAAGATCGAAGCCGACGAAACACCCCGAGCGGCGCTGGAGCGCGA
>JBFKEC010000067.1:0-13585 GCA_041619315.1 Oceanococcus sp.
AATCAGGTCGAACACATGCGCATCGTGGTCTCCCGGCCAGCCGCCCTGCTGCGCATGAGTGGCGGACTGGGGCCTCTTCAGAGCATGGGTTTGAGCGGCCCTCTGGACTGGATCTTTGAACCTCTGGACAGCGACAATCCAGACGCCGGCACACGCATACGTTTGCGCTATACCGTCAGTGGGTTTGTCGACAAACCATTGGGCCGCTTCATAGACGTCGTTGACCAGGTTCAGGGTCAGCAACTCAACGCCTTGGCCAAACACATCAACAAAAACTGAATACGTGGATTTCATCAACGCCGACCTGATCGGCGCCATCTTGCTGTGGGGCGCAGCCCTGACTCTAATCGGCCTGGGCCTGATTGGTCTGGTGTTCCCCGCAATCCCCGGCCCGCCGCTGCTATTCGGCGGTCTGTGGATGGCGGCGTGGATCGAAGACTATCTGCATGTGGGGCTATGGTCGCTGATCGTACTGGGCCTGCTCGCGCTACTCGGTGTGCTGGCTGATTTTGTTGCAGGGGCACTCGGTGCCAGGCGCTTTGGCGCCTCCGGCCTGTCCGTGCTGGGCGCCACACTGGGCGCCATCGTGGGCATCTTTTTCGGCCTCATCGGGCTGCTCGTGGGCCCCTTTGCCGGCGCGGTGATCGGAGAGCTGCTGTCCGGCCGCACCCTGGATGCCGCCGGACGCGCCGGTATCGGCGCCACTATTGGCCTGCTGATCGGCACGGCTGCGAAACTGGCCACCGGCATCATGATGCTGTCGGTGTTCCTGTTCATGCGCCTGACCTGACGGCTGCTGCAGCAGGCTGAGTGCTATTATCCCGGGCGGCTCGGCCAGCCTGCTGGGCATTTTGCAAAGAACTTTCAGGGAGACCCGCATGAGCAGTGCCAATACGCTCGAATTTCGCGATATTGCTCGCAGCGCAATTAAACTCGCCCCAGACTTGCCACGCGCAGCCAGCGCCATGGCACGCACGTTGCTCCTCAACAAGGACAAGGCTCAGTCAATCGGCTCACTGATCGAACGACATGCACAGCAGCGCCCCAATCAGGTCGCCCTGCGCAATCGCGAAAGCACCTACACCTACGCCGAGTTCAATCAGGCGGCCAACCGCGTCGCTCACTATCTCGAAGGTCGCGGAGTCAGCGGCGGTGATGTGGTTGCCCTGATGATGGAAAACCGCCCCGAGGTTCTGATTGCAGTGGCTGGCATCGTCAAGCTCGGCGCCATCGCCAGCATGATCAACACCTCACAGCGCGACCATGTTCTGACCCACAGTCTCAATCTGGTCAAACCCCGCTTCACCATCGTTGGCGCTGAGCTGTGCGAGGCCATTGACGCCATCAGCGATGAACTGGGCACGGAGTTCGCTGAAAGCCGCCTGTTCCTGCGCGACGGCGACGATGCCCCCTGCCCGGCAGGCTATATTGACCTGGACCTGGAACTGGCTCAGCAACCCTCGACCAACCCGCCCAGCACCGACGACGTCCTGCTCGGCCAACCGGCGTATTACATATTTACCTCCGGCACCACCGGGCTGCCCAAAGCCTCGGTGATGAGCCATCTGCGCTGGATTCGGGCGAGCTACGCCATGGGCCAGGCGGCCATGAGCACACGCAGCAGTGACGTGTTCTATTGCCCGCTGCCGCTGTATCACAACAACGCGCTCACCCTGGCCTGGTCGGCTGTGCTCAGCGGTGGTGCGACCATGGCTCTGGCGCGCAAATTCTCGGCCAGCCGGTTCTGGGACGATATCCGTCATTTTGACGCCACTATGTTCTGCTACATCGGCGAGCTGTGCCGCTATTTGCTTGCCCAACCGGAACGTGACAATGACCGCCGGCATCACGTGCGGCTGTGTGTCGGCAACGGCCTGCGTCCGGAGATCTGGGACGAATTCAAAAGCCGCTTCGGCATTGATCGAATCAACGAATTCTATGGTGCCTCGGAAGGCAATCTGATTTTCACCAATGCGTTCAACGTCGACCGTACCGCTGGCTTCTGTCCGATGTCCTTTGCCGTGGTCAAATACGACATTGATGCCGATGAACCGGTACGCGACAGCCTGGGCCACATGGTTCGGGTCAGCAAAGGTGAATCCGGCCTGCTGCTGACCGAGGTCACCGAACGCTTCGGCTTTGAGGGCTACACCGATGCCAAGGCCAGCGAGAAAAAGCTGTTCCGCGACGTGTTTGCCAACGGTGATTGCTGGTTCAATACCGGTGATCTGGTGCGTGACCAGGGCTTCAAGCACATTCAATTCGTCGACCGCCTGGGTGACACCTTCCGCTGGAAAGGCGAGAACGTGGCCACGACTGAAGTAGAAGCGGCCATCAACCGCTGGCCGCAGATTGATCAGGGCGTGGTTTACGGCGTCGAGGTTCCAAACTGTGATGGGCGTGCCGGCATGGCCGCCATTACACCGACATGCAACCTTGATGAGTTCGACTTCAAAGGCTTCGCAGCGCACGTCGCCCAGTCGCTGCCGGCCTACGCCCGCCCCTTGTTCCTGCGTTTGCGCGAGGCCCAGGAAATCACCGGCACGTTCAAATACCGCAAGGTTGAACTCAAGCAGGAAGGCTTCGACCCTGAAGCCTGTAAGGATCCTCTGTTCATGCTCAGCGGCGACGATTACATCGCCCTGAACCAGGACACGTTCAGCGCTATACAATCGGGCGCCACGCGCCTGTAGCCTGCTGCGCCAACGCGCGCCGCCCAACCCAACCTTAGCCATATTCGGCACAGGCGCTTGTCCACGACAAGCGCCTGCAATTCACAACACAGCCCAGGGAACCCCACGACCATGAGCATGCACCCCGAGACCATCGCACTGCATCACGCCTACGATCCGGATAACCAGAACGCGGTTGCGGTACCGATCCACCAGACAACGTCCTACGCTTTCGACAGCGCTCAGCACGCCGCCGATCTGTTTGACCTCAAGGTTGCCGGCAACATTTACAGCCGCATCATGAATCCGACCTGCAGCGTGCTCGAGCAGCGCATGGCGGCACTGGAAGGTGGCGTAGGCGCTCTCGCCATGGCCTCCGGCATGGCCGCGATCACCGCCGCCATCCAGACCATTGCCCAGGCTGGCGACAACATCATTTCGGTCAGCGAGCTGTACGGCGGGACCTTCAATCTGTTCGCCCACACCCTGCCGCGCCAAGGCATTGAAGTGCGCTTTGTCGACAAGGACGATTTCGCCGGCATGGCGGACAAAATTGATGCCGGCACACGTGCGATCTATTGCGAATCAATCGGCAACCCCTCAGGCAACGTGGCCGATATCGAAAACCTGGCCAAGGTGGCACATGACCATGGCATTCCACTGATCGTGGACAGCACGGTCTCAACCCCGTTCCTGGAAAAGCCCATCGACTTCGGCGCTGACATCGTGATTCACGCCGCAACCAAATACATCGGCGGCCACGGCACCAGCATCGGCGGCGTGATTGTAGACAGCGGCAAGTTCGACTGGCTGGCCAACGCTGAGCGCTTTCCGCTGCTGACTCAGCCAGATGTCTCTTACCACGGAGTCAACTACGCCCAGGATGTCGGTGAAGCCGCATTTATCACCCGCGCCCGCGTGGTTCCGCTGCGCAACATGGGCGCGGCGATGAGCCCGTTCAATGCCTTCTTGTTCTTGCAGGGCCTGGAAACGCTGGCCTTGCGTATGGAGCGGGTCAACAGCAACACCCTGGCGGTGGCTGAACATCTGCGTCAGCACGACAAGGTTAGCTGGGTCAGCTATGCCGGCCTGAGCGACCATCGCGATCACGCACTGGCACAAAAATACCTGGATGGTCACGCCTCCGGCATTTTGAGCTTTGGCATCAAGGGTGGCCGTGAAGCCGGGGTGCGCTTTTATGATGCGCTGCAGCTGATTCTGCGTTTGGTCAACATCGGTGATGCTAAAAGTTGTGCGGCGATTCCAGCCTCAACCACGCACCGTCAGCTGAATGAAGACGAACTGCGTCAGGCCGGGGTTACGCCGGACATGGTGCGCCTGTCGATCGGCATCGAACACATCAACGATCTGATTGGCGACCTGGATCAGGCCCTCAGCGCAGCCTGAAGTGAATCCGCGTCCCGCCACGGCGGGGCGCGGATTACGTGTCACGCCTGAACAGCAAAGGAAATTTGCGGATCAGGCGGCGCTGCTCGCTCACCATCAGCGACAGCGGAATACCCTCTGTTAATACGAGGACCACCTCCTCGCCCTGCTGGCGCAGTACCCGTCCATGCAATTGGACATCACCGCCAGCCAGTCGCAGGGTGCCCTGCACATCCTGCTGCCGTGCCAGCACATCACCTTGATCCAGTGCGACCACACGCAAACCACCTTCGGAAATCTCGCTGACCGGATAAACCGCGTCATCCGCCAGCAGACTGGGGCGTTCGGCGTGCGGATAAGGCAACCGAAAGAAGGCCCGGCGCTGCGCGTCATTGTCATCCGAATTGACCATAGTCACTCAATATCGAATCGGCACAGACTCTAGCCTACACTGCGCCAGACCGGATCAGAGCAAACTGGCCAGCATGTCGTCACACACCGAAGCAAAGTATTCCTCAACATAGGCTTCAACCTCGCCTGGCGAGGCCGGCGGCAGCGCAGTCGCTTGCTCAAGCGACTGGCGGGTCGCATGCGCATAGGCATCAAGCTGGCTGGAGTCCAGGGCATTTGCAGCAAAACCCGCGGTGTAGCGCTGGGCCAGATCCCGCGCCCAATCCTGGTAGTGACCATCCCGTCCGGCCTCAAGTACCCGTTGCGATGGCAAGGTTTCCGGTGCTTGCCACTTGTCACGCTGTACTTTGACCGCCTGTGCGTAGCACCCGTTGCCGTGGGCCTGGTCCAATTGCTCGGCGATTACAGCACAGTCATCCAGACACTCATCCAGCCAGTGGCGCAGCGCCACGCTGGATGCGCCGCGCATCAGCCGAACCCCTGGCTTGCGGCCATAGCGGATCGCCACCGTGCGATTGTGTTTGTCGATTTTGGGCCGCCCGCTACCGTCTTCACCCCAGGCCAAGCAGGCCAGCAGAAAGACTTCCATGAAGTGCGCGCTGTCAGCGCTCAGGCCAAGCGGGTCAAACGGATCCACATCCAGCATGCGCACTTCGATATAGCTGACTCCTCGGTTGTACAGGGCACAGGCTGGGCGCTCACCACGCTGTGCAATCTGCTTGGGCCGAATGGCACTGTAGTACTCGTTCTCGATCTGCAGAATGTTGCCATTCAGCTGGATCCACTGATCAGCGGCTTGTGTCCCCAACGCTTCATAGGCCGGCCAGGGCGTGCGCGTCGCCAGCACCAGTTCGCGCACATATTCATTGAGATCACGGTGCGAAATGTTCAAATCCGACTGGGCCGGACTCTGATAGCCGATATCGCTCATACGCAGACTGGTAGCGAACTCGCCGCACACATGCTGCTCATCCAGCGACTGCAACCAGTCTGCAGGCTGAGCCAGGGAACTGCGCGCCGCAATCGGCGATGCGCCAAACAGAAACGGCAATATCCAGGCATGCTGATCAAATCCGCGAATCAGTCGAAAATACACCTGGTTTCGACATTCCTGCTCATTCATCGCCAGCCCCATATGAGCGCACAGCGCACTCAGAAAGCGCGGGTCAAACGAGAAGTTGAAATGCACCCCGGCGATGATCTGCATGATCTTGCCGTAGCGCGAAGCCAGACCCTGACGGTATATCTGCTTCATCCGCGCGCTCGCGCTGGGCCCGAAATCCGCAATCCGGATCTGCCCCTCATGGGCCGCCGGCGGCATGCTCATGGGCCACAGCATCTCGCCGCCGTCCAGATGGCGGGCAACCCAGCTGTGCAGATTGTGCAATTCACTGAACATGGGGCCACTTCCCGCATGTGGCGAGGTCACCAGCTCCAGCAAACCTTCGGAAAAATCCACCGTAATTGAGGGATGAGTAAGCTTGTGCCCGATAGCCAGCGGATGATCACTCGCCGCAACCCGACCCTCGGCATCCACGCGCAACGTTTCACGTTCCAGCCCGAAGTTGTTTTGCGTCAATGTCGCAAAATCCAGGTGTTCAAGGCAGGTCCGCTTCAGCACGGATGGGCGATTCAACATGGGCTAACCCAGTGACTGGAAAGTGGCGTACTGTAATGCACATGGCGCAGGCCGTGAATCATTCCTTACCGCGACGCTGCGCGCGGCTACTCATTGGCACCGGTCTGTTACTGGTGGCCAGCTGTGCGCTGTCCGCCGGCAATCCACGCGTGCATGACGGAGCGACATCGGATGTGTCACTCGCTGGCGTCGGCAATACGCCATTACCACGCGTCTACCCCCGCGAGAAACCTCGCCCCTGCGACCAGGTTCATGTCCCCGCTCAGGACGACATGCTCGATCTCACCCGTGACCAACTCGAGGAGATGGTTTGTCGTGCCGCCCTGTGGCTGGACGGCTTCGGCGGTCAAGGCAACGTGCTCGCCGCGCGGCGTTCACACGGCCGGGTGGAAACTTCGTATTACTGGTCGGAATTCAGCGGTGCAGAGACCCGTGTACGTTTCAAGGTCAGGGTTGAACTGCCAGCCCTGAAGGAACGCCTGTCGGCATTCGTCGGGCTGGACAATGACGACGATTTCGTCCGCGGGCGCAGCGAAGGGTTCGCCCTGCGCAGCGAGTTTCCCAGCCTTGACGATGATGACGACTGGCTGGCCGGTCTGGGCTACGGATTCCCAAGTTCCAGCCGGGTGTTCAAATCTGACTTGCGCATTGGTGCCAAGCGCCTGACCGACACCGAATTCTTTGCCCAGAACCGATTCCGTTATCTGGCCTACAGCGACGATGCCAACGTGATCAGGCTGCGCGAAATTCTGTTCTGGACCAATAAGGATGGCCTGGGCTCCACCACTGGCCTGGACTGGATGCATGTGATCAGCTCTAGCCTGCTTGCACGCTGGGATACAGTGGGCACCGTCAGCCAGGAAAGTGAAGGTCTGGACTGGCGTAGCGCAGCCTGGCTTTACTACAGCCTGGGCGGTGAAAAAGGCCTGGCGATAGAAGCCTTCAGCCGCGGCGAAAGCCGCCACGCGGTACCTGTACGTGAATATGGTCTGCGTATGTTGTATCGCCACCCGCTGTTCCGGCGGCGCGTGTATCTGGAAATGATCACTGGCTACAGCTGGCCACGCGTTGACCCGAGCGTTGAGCGTGAAGGCAGCTTCGGCGTGGGGATTGGATTGCAGCTGCCTTTCGGCCCCAAAAACGCCTGAGCGGCTCCGCCGAACCTTCACTTTTTCACTGCGGGCCGGGCCTTAGGCTGCATCTCAACTCACCATGTGATGCATAGCAATGTTTAAAATTGTTCTAGGCTGCAGCCATGAGCGCGACACGGCATTAGCGGTAGGCACCGTGATTGCTCATACGATGTCGGGCCTTGCCGATGCACGGGCCCAGGGCGGCATCCTGCTCAACAGCGGCCACAAGGATGACGCCACCCTGTTGCGCGCAATTCACGAAACCTGGCCTACGATCAACCTGATCGGCTGCGCCGGTTCCAGTGAAGGCCAGAAACGCTCGCTCAGTCTGCTGTTGCTTAACAGCCCTGACCTGTTCTTTCACGTCACCAGCGGACAGCGCAATCAAACGCCACAAGCTGCGGCGGAAAGCGCCTTGGGCGCATTCATGAGCCAGCCCGAAAACCTTGCCCTGTACCTCAGCCTGCATGACCAGGCCCACGCATGGGCTGAAGATTTTGTGCATGCGACCCAGCGCTTGCTGCCCGAGCAGTGCGCTTGCCTGGAGCCGCTGTTGCCGCCGATCGAAAAACCCCACTATATCGACCGCCATTACCAGGGCTGTTTGGTCACCACTGAGCGCCAGCCGATGCTGCTGGCGAGTAACCGGGTCAATAATGCCAGCGGTTGGCGTTTTACCCGCGAACCCGGAATCGTGCGCAAACAGCATGGCGAAGCGGTCTACGAATATGACCGCCTGCTCGGCGAACGGCGCAGGCGGCAACCCGCCGCCTGATCAACGGGATCGCGGCCTCGTCCGATCCGGCGAGTCGCGTATGGCCATCCCCCGGTAAAGTGGTTTGCTTTCGCTATACTGCGATTAATTAACCGATCGTTTAGGGGGCGACATGAGCCAACCGGCAGAATCCTTCTCTCCGCAAACCGCGCAGGCCAGCACGCGTTTGCGCTTTGTGACGGCAGCTTCATTGTTCGATGGCCATGATGCGTCCATCAACATCATGCGCCGCCTGCTCCAATCGCTGGGCTGTGAAGTCATCCATCTTGGCCATAATCGCTCGGTCGAGGAAATTGTCACCGCGGCCGTGCAGGAAGATGCCCACGGCATTGCAATCAGTTCCTATCAAGGTGGTCATGTCGAGTACTTCAAGTACATGATCGACATGCTCAAAACCCGTGGTGGCGAAAACATCAAGGTTTTCGGCGGCGGCGGCGGCGTGATTGTGCCGGAGGAGATTCGCGATCTTCACGCCTATGGCGTGGCCCGCATCTATTCACCGCACGACGGCCAGAAACTCGGCCTGGAAGGCATGATTCGCGACATGATCGAGCGCGCAAGCCAGACACTCAATGGCGATGGCGAGGATCTGCTCGGCAAGACCTGCCAGGGCGATCAACGGGCGCTGGCCCGCCTGATCACATTGATCGAGGCCGAACAGGTGCCCGAAGCGTTCATGCAACGCATCAAACAGACGGCCAGCAGCAAGCACATCCCGGTTATCGGCATCACCGGCACCGGTGGCGCCGGCAAATCCTCGCTGACCGATGAAGTGATACGCCGGTTCCGCATCGACCAGCAGGATGAACTGAACATTGCGGTGATTGCCGTTGACCCCAGCCGGCGCAAATCTGGCGGCGCCCTGCTCGGCGACCGTATTCGCATGAATGCGCTGTATAAAAGCAATGACGGCGCGTTCAAGATTTTCATGCGCTCACTGGCCACACGCGAAGGCGGCATGGAAGTGTCCAAGGCTCTGCCCGGCGCCATTGCCGCGTGCAAGGCCGCTGGCTTTGACCTGATCGTGGCGGAAACCGCCGGCATCGGTCAGGGTGACGCCGCCGTGGTCGAAATCGCCGACATTTCAATGTATGTCATGACCCCTGAATTCGGCGCCGCCAGCCAGCTCGAGAAGATCGACATGCTGGATTTCGCCGATGTTGTGGCGATCAACAAGTTTGACCGGCGCGGCGCTGAAGACGCCCTGCGCGACGTGCGCAAGCAGATGCAGCGCAACCAGGTGGCGTTTGATCGCCCGACCGACAACATGCCGGCCTACGGCACGATCGCCGCGCGTTTCAACGACGACGGCGTGACCGCACTGTACTTTGCGCTCAAGGACCGGCTGGCCGAACATCAACTGCAACTGCCGGATGGCGCGCTCACCCGCCCGAATGCAAGCATGTCGAGCAAAAGCGACGCTTTGGTACCCGGCTCGCGCATTCGCTACCTCGCCGAAATTGCCGACACTGTGCGCGGCTACAAGAAACATGCCGCGCATCAGGCCCAGATCGCACGTGAGCGCCAGCAGCTGCGCGAAGCCAGACGCATGCTGGATCAGGCTGGCGAACCGACAGAGGCGCTGGAACACCAGCTCAAGAAGCGTGAGGACCACCTCAATGCGGAATCCCGCCGCCTGCTGGAAGACTGGCCGCAAACGGTCAAGAACTACAGCGGGGATAGCTTTACGTACAGCGTGCGCGACAAGCAGATTTCCGTCGCCCTGACCCGCGAATCACTGTCCGGCACCAAGATCCCAAAGGTGGCCCTGCCGCACTTCTCCGATGAAGGCGATCTGCTGAACTGGCTGTACAAGGAAAATCTGCCCGGTCGCTTCCCCTACACGGCGGGCGTGTTCCCGTTCCGCCGCGAAGGCGAAGACCCGGCCCGCATGTTTGCCGGCGAAGGTGGGCCGGTACGCACAAACAAGCGCTTTCACTACCTGTCGGAAGGCATGCCAGCAGCACGTCTGTCGACCGCCTTTGATTCGGTCACGTTGTATGGCGAGGATCCGGACCCGCGCCCTGACATCTACGGCAAAGTCGGCAATTCCGGCGTTTCGATCGCAACCCTGGATGACATGAAGGACCTGTACGCCGGATTCGATCTGTGCGCACCGACCACCTCTGTGTCGATGACCATCAATGGTCCGGCGCCGACCATCCTGGCGCTGTTCCTCAACACCGCCATCGACCAGCAGGTTGACGCCTTCGCCGAAGCTGAAGGGCGTCAGCCTCGGCCAGACGAATACGAAAGCATCAAGGCGCAGACTCTGCGCAGCGTACGCGGCACGGTCCAGGCCGATATCCTCAAGGAAGACCAGGGCCAGAACACCTGCATCTTCTCGACTGAGTTCGCACTCAAGTGCATGGGCGACATCCAGGAATACTTCATTGCCAATGAAGTGCGCAATTTCTATTCGGTGTCGATCTCCGGCTATCACATTGCCGAAGCCGGGGCCAACCCGATCAGCCAGCTCGCCTTTACCCTGTCCAATGGCTTCACTTTCGTCGAAAGCTATCTGGCGCGGGGCATGGACATCAACGATTTCGCGCCCAATCTGTCGTTCTTTTTCTCCAACGGCATGGACCCGGAATACTCGGTCATGGGTCGGGTTGCGCGGCGCATCTGGGCGGTAGCCATGCGCGAGAAGTACGGCGCCAATGCACGCAGCCAAATGCTGAAATATCACATCCAGACGTCCGGCCGCTCGCTGCACGCCCAGGAAATCGATTTCAACGACATCCGCACCACCCTGCAAGCGTTGATTGCGTTGTATGACAACTGCAACTCGCTGCACACCAATGCCTACGATGAGGCGATCACCACCCCGACAGAAGAGTCGGTGCGCCGCGCCCTGGCGATACAGCTGATCATCAACAAGGAATGGGGCGTCAACAAGAATGAAAACCCCAATCAGGGCGCGTTTATCTTCGATCAGTTGACCGAACTGGTCGAAGAAGCGGTGCTGGCCGAATTCGAACGCATCTCCGAGCGCGGCGGCGTGCTCGGTGCGATGGAAACCGGCTATCAGCGCGGCAAGATTCAGGAAGAATCGATGCACTACGAACACCTCAAGCACTCCGGTGAGTTGCCTGTGGTTGGGGTCAACACCTTCCGCAACCCCAAGGATGATGACGCCCCGCAGGACACCACCCTGGAGTTGGCACGCTCCACCGATGACGAGAAAGATGAGCAGATCACGCGCTTGCAGGGCTTTCACCAACGCCATGCGGATCAAGCACCGCAGGCGCTGGCCCGTCTTCAGCAGGTGTGCATCGAGCGCGGCAACATCTTTGCCGAACTGATGGCCGCCTCGCGGGTGTGCTCGCTGGGGCAAATCACCAACGCGCTGTTTGAAGTCGGCGGTCAGTACCGACGCAACATGTAAGGACGACCAGCGGTGCACGATTGTGATGTGATCATCATCGGTGCCGGCCACAACGGCCTGACTGCGGCGGCCTACCTGGCAGCCGCAGGCCGGCGCGTAACCATGCTGGAACGACGCAATGTGGTCGGTGGCGCGTGCGTAACTGAAGAGCTGGCTCCGGGCTTCAAGGCCTCAACCTGCAGCTATCTTGTCAGCCTGCTGGCCCCGGACATCATTGCCGACCTCGAACTCGCCCGCCACGGCTACCGCATGATCGCGCGCGACCCGGCATCGTTCACCCCGCTGGAGGATGGTCGCTACCTCATGCTGGGTCGCGACAGCGCCCAGAACCAGCGCGAAATCAGCAAGTTTTCGCGTCACGATGCACAGGCCTACCCGCGCTACGAAGCCTTTCTGACCCGGGTGGCTGAGGCGCTGGAACCGATACTTGAAAGCCCGGTACCGGCGTTGCTGCCGTTGCCATCGAGCTGGCGCCGGCAGACCTTATCCCGACGTCTGGGCGACGTGCTCGGCACCTTGCGTTTGCGCCGCGCGCTGGCCCGCCTCGGCGAGGATCAGCCTGCCGCCATGCGCCTGCTGCTTGATTCCGCCCAGCAGGTTCTGGATCGCTGGTTTGAATCCGATGTGGTCAAGGCCACCCTGGCCACCGACGGTGTCATCGGCGCCATGGCCGCGCCGTCCACACCCGGCACGGGCTACGTCCTGCTCCATCATGTGATGGGCCATGCCGGCGGCACGCGTGGCGTATGGGGTTATGCCGAAGGCGGTATGGGCGCAATCAGTCAGGCTCTGGCGGCCTGCGCCCGTGAGCGTGGTGTGAACATTCGAACCGGCATAGGGGTGGGCGAAATTCTTCATCAGAATCGCCGCACCCGCGGTGTACGTCTGACCGACGGCACAAGCATTCAGGCCCCGGTGGTGCTGTCCAACGCCACACCGGAAGTCACCTTTCGCCAACTTCTGAACAGCAACGCCCTGCCCGCCGGATTCAACCAGGCGGTTGCAGCCATCGATTACGCCAGCGCCAGCGCCAAGATCAATCTGGCCGTCGCCGGCCTGCCCAATTTCAGCGCCTGTCCCGGCAGTAACGAACCCGGCCCACAACATCACGGCACCATCCATATCGGCCCGAACATGGCTGCACTGGAACGCGCCTACGATGCCGCCAAATACGGTCAGTACAGCCCACATCCGCTGATTGAAATGACCATACCCAGCGCGCTGGATAGCAGCCTGGCGCCGCCGGGGCATCACATCGTTCAGCTGTTCGTGCAGTACGCGCCATATTCGCTGGCGGATGGTGACTGGGACACCCATCGCGATGCATTTGCGGATGCGTGTCTGGCTGAAATTGATCGTTACGCCCCCGGTTTTTCCACCCAGGTGCTGCACCGACAAGTACTCACGCCACCGGACCTGGAACGGGAATTCGGCCTGACCGGCGGCAATATCTTTCATGGCGCGATGAGCCCTTCGCAGTTGCTCAGCCTGCGCCCCGTGCCAGGCTGGGCCGATCACCGCAGTCCTATCCAGGGGCTATATCTGTGCGGTTCCGGCGCCCATCCTGGCGGCGGCGTTAGCGGCCTGCCAGGGCGAAATGCGGCACGCGCCGTACTGCAGGACCACTAGATTTTTCTCCGCGGCATGTCCGGATTCTGTTTTCCTGTGCGTATCTGATTGGCAAGGGCATAAAGCCTGAAACTGTCCGATCACAGGAGACCAACATGATCAATCAAATCAAACTCGCCAGCATCGCCATTGCCACCCTCATCGCGGCACCTGCACTGGCCGGCCCAATCAACGTCAATACTGCCGATGCCAGCCAGCTCGATCAGGAACTGCATGGCGTAGGCCCGACCATCGCCCAGCGCATCGTCGAGTTTCGCCAAGCCAACGGCGCCTTTGAATCGCCCGAGCAGCTGACCCAGGTCAAGGGCATTGGCGACAAGACCCTGAGTCGCAACGCACAGTACATACAGCTCAAATAAACAGAGCGTGACCAAGCGGGCTTCGGCCCGCTTTTTTTTTGCCTCGCGTATGGCGGACTATACTGGGTCATAAAACCATAACAAGAACGCGCTATAAGCCGCGCCACCGTAAAAGTCGAGACAAGGAATCACGATGTCGAAAACGCACAACCCGATACTTCATGACATAGCCAGCCAGGGGCTGCCGCGT
>JBFKEC010000068.1:0-13398 GCA_041619315.1 Oceanococcus sp.
ATGTCGACATCCCTGGCAAGCGCTACCCCATTCATCTGGGCCGTAACCTGATCGCCAACGCCGCGCTCTATCCTGCAGGCGCGCGCGAGGGTCGCGTTTTCGTCATCACCAATGAAACCGTCGCGCCGCTGTACCTTGAGCGGGTCAAAACGGCACTCGGCGCTTCAATCCCGGTGCATGTCATGCCCGATGGAGAGCGCTTCAAGTCCATGGATCAGCTCAATGCCGTGCTCGATCAGATGCTCCAGCTCAAGCTCGGGCGCGACACCACAGTCATCGCACTGGGCGGAGGTGTGGTCGGTGACCTGGCAGGATTTGCCGCGGCGATTTATCAACGTGGCGTCGCCATGGTGCAGATTCCCACCACCCTGCTTTCGCAGGTTGATTCATCGGTGGGCGGGAAAACCGCGGTCAACCACCCGATGGGTAAAAACATGATCGGGGCATTCCACCAGCCCGACTGTGTGATCACCGATCTCGACACTCTGGATACGTTGCCAGAGCGGGAATTCAAGGCCGGGCTTGCTGAAGTGATCAAATACGGCCTGCTCGGAGACATCGGATTTTTTGAATGGCTGGAGAGCAACATGACCGCGCTACTGGCGCGTGACGGTAACGCCCTCAGCCATGCCATCGCGACGTCCTGTCAACACAAGGCCCGGGTGGTCGCGGCTGACGAAAAAGAGCAAGGTCAGCGCGCGCTGCTCAACCTCGGCCACACCTTTGGTCATGCCATCGAAGCCCATCTGCAATACCAGGGCTGGCTGCATGGCGAAGCTGTTGCCACCGGCATGTGCATGGCTGCCGATCTGTCGCAACGCCAGGGTTGGCTGAGCGATGCCGACTGCAGTCGCGTGGTCAAACTGATCGCACAGGCCGGCCTGCCCACCGAAGTGCCATCGGACCTGAGTGCCCCGCGCATGCGTGAGCTGATGCAGGGCGACAAGAAAACTACGGCCGGGCGCGTACGCCTGGTGCTGTATCGCAGCCTCGGGGATGCCATACTCAGCTCCGACTACGACGATGGTTTGTTGATGGACACTTTGCACCACTACTGCACCGCCTGACATGACGCTCGCGCCCTACGCCGCCCATCCTGAAAGCAGCCGAGGCCGCAGACATGCCGAGGCGGCGCCGCAGATGCGCACCGAGTACCAGCGCGACCGTGACCGGATTGTTCATTCCACCGCCTTTCGACGCCTGGTCTACAAGACACAAGTCTTCGTCAATCACGAAGGCGACCTGTTTCGCACCCGGCTGACCCATTCGCTGGAAGTTGCGCAGATTGCCCGAACGATCGCGCGCAATCTGGATCTGAACGAAGACTTGACCGAAACCATTTCGCTCGCCCACGACCTCGGCCACACCCCTTTCGGCCATGCCGGTCAGGACGCGCTCAATCGCTGCATGCAGGAATACGGCGGATTCGAGCACAACCTGCAGTCCTTGCGCGTGGTCGATGAACTGGAAGAGAAATACGCCAGCTTCCGTGGTCTCAACCTGTGTTTCGAATCGCGCGAGGGCATTCTCAAGCATTGTTCGCGCAAACATGCCCGCGAGCTGGGCGACATCGGTGAACGCTTTCTCAAGCGCCAGCAGCCCGGCGCAGAGGCTCAACTGGCCAATCTCGCCGATGAAATCGCCTACAACAACCATGATGTCGACGACGGCTTGCGCGCTGGCCTGCTGAGCATTGAAGGCTTGCGCGACACGGCCCTGTTCAGGCGTGTGCACGATCACGTGATCGCAACCTATCCGAACTCCGGTGAGCGCCAGCTGCGCCATGAAATTGTGCGCCGCATGATCAACGAACTGGTCGTCGATTTGACCCGCGAGTCGCGCAAGCGTCTGGCCGCACTGGCACCCACCAGCATTCAGACCATACGCGAGCACACGGCACCGGTCGTCGCTTATTCCGATGAAATGGCGGCTGATTCGCGCGAGCTCAAGAGTTACCTGCTCAAGCATCTTTATCAGCACTATCGTGTGCATCGCTCCGGCCGCAAGGCCCAGCAGGTGATTGGGGAGCTGTTCGAGGCCTTCAACAGTGACCAGCGCCTCTTGCCACCGCGCCACCAGGAAGCCGCCGAACGCGACGGCCTGCCGCGTGCGGTGGCCGACTACATCGCCGGCATGACCGATCGCTTCGCCATTGATGAGCATGAACGCATGTTCAACCCGCGCAAGCTTTGATCTGGCGGGCCAGACTGTACGCCGGCGTATGGAAACTGGCGCAAAATTTGCTGCGGCGCACATAGGTTTCTATAATTGATCGGCTCAGCGCGGAGATATGCCGCTCAGCGGCCTTCGCCTGCAAGCGATTGACGCTGCCGGACGCCGTAGACTCCGCCAGAAAGCACAAATAAATCAACACCTTGCGAACTGCGCGACGTCAATTCTTTGGCGACGGCCCGATTCGCCCCACCGATTGTTGGCAGGTGAGCATGATGCAGAGTGGTCTATACCGCCCCGAATTCGAACACGATAACTGCGGCTTTGGGCTTATTGCCCATATTCACAACAAACCCAGCCACTGGCTGGTTGAAACCGCTGTTACCGCACTGGCCCGACTGACCCACCGTGGTGCAGTGGCCGCCGATGGCAAATCAGGGGACGGCTGCGGCCTGCTCATGAAGCGCCCAGAGGCCTTCCTGCGCCAGGTCGGCCAGGAAGCCGGTTTGCGCGTGGCCGAGAAGTTTGCCGCCGGTAACGTATTCCTGAACACGGATGCCGGGCTCGCCCAGCGTGCCCGTGATGCCATGGCTGCCGCGCTGCAAGCCCAGGGTCTGGAACTTGCCGGCTGGCGCAAGCTGCCGGTCGATAAAGCGGCTTGTGGTGAACAGGCCCTGCGCCTGTTGCCTACCATCGAACAGCTGTTCGTCAACGCACCAGACGAGATGGCCGAGTTCGATTTTGAACGCAAGCTGTTCTTTGCCCGGCGTACCGCCGAGCGCGAAGTTGCCAAGTTCGACAACGAGTTCTATGTCTGCACGCTGTCCTGCCGCGTCCTGCTGTACAAGGGCCTGGTCATGCCGGCAGCGTTGCCGGCGTTCTACCTGGACCTGCAGAACCCGACGCTGGAATCGTCGATGTGTGTATTCCATCAACGTTTCTCGACCAATACGCTACCGCAGTGGCGTTTGGCCCAGCCGTTCCGCTTCATTGCCCACAATGGTGAAATCAACACCATTCAGGGCAATCGCTACTGGGCCAAGGCTCGCGCGCACAAGTTCCAGACCAAGGATCTGCCCGATATCAGCGCAATTGAACCACTGGTAACCATGCAGGGTTCGGACTCGCAAAGCCTCGACAACATGCTCGAAGTGCTGCTTGCTGGTGGCCTGGACGTGTTTTCCGCCATGCGCATGATGATTCCGCCGGCGTGGCAGAACATCGAGCAGATGGATCCGGATTTGCGCGCATTCCACGAATACAACTCCATGCATATGGAGCCGTGGGACGGCCCGGCCGGCATCGTGTTCACAGACGGTCGCTATGCGGCGTGTTCAACCGACCGCAACGGGCTGCGCCCCGCGCGCTACGTGATCACCGACGACGACCACATCACTCTGGCCTCGGAAGTCGGCGTATACGACTACAAACCCGGCTCGGTGATTGCCAAGGGCAAACTCGGTCCCAGCCAGATGATGGCGGTGGACACCGAAAAAGGCGAAGTGCTGGCCTCGGACGAAATCGATCGCCGTCTGGCTGCGCGCCACCCGTACAAGAGCTGGCTCAAGCAGAACGTGCGCCGGCTGGAATCCGTGCTGGCCGAAAGCGAGCACGAAACCATGGCGCCGGGCACCGTGCGCATCTTTGAGAAACTCTTCCAGATTACCTACGAAGAGCGCGACCAGGTTCTGCGCGTGCTCGCCGAAGCGGGTCTGGAAGCTGTCGGCTCAATGGGCGACGACACCCCGCAGGCGGTGCTGTCGCACAAGGTCCGTCCGCTCTACGACTACTTCCGCCAGGTTTTCGCCCAGGTCACCAATCCGCCGATTGATCCGCTGCGCGAGCAGATCGTGATGTCGCTGGAATGTTGCCTTGGCGCCGAGCGCTCGGTGTTTGAAGAAACCCCGGAGCGCGCCTCACGTCTGCTGGTGGACTCGCCGATTCTGTCGGAAGGCAAATTCCGTGATCTGCTGTCGATCGACAACCCGGCCTATGCGCACGAGATCATCGATCTCAACTATGACGCCAGCGGCACATTGCAGGATGCGCTGAACGCCATCTGCGATCAGGCTGAAAACGCCGTACGCAATGGCAAGGTCGTGCTGGTTCTGACCGACCGCCATGTGGCCAAAGAAAAGCTGCCGGTGCATGCCCTGCTGGCCACCGGTGCAGTCCAGCACCGTCTGGTTGCCAAAGGCCTGCGCTGCGACTGCAACCTGGTGGTGGAAACCGCCACTGCGCGCGATTCACATCAGTTCGCCGTACTGATTGGCTACGGGGCCAGCTGCGTATTCCCGTATTTGGCCTATGAAACCCTGCGCGATATGGCGCGGGTTGGTGAGGTCAAAAACCGTACCGCCTCAGAACTTGAGCGCGCCTACCGCAAAGGCATCAACAAGGGCCTGTACAAGATCATGTCCAAGATGGGCATCTCTTCAATCGCGAGCTATCGCGGTGCCCAATTGTTTGAAATTGTTGGCCTTGCCGACGAGGTCGTTGAGATGTGCTTCAGAGGCACGACCTCACGCATCGGGGGCGCCGAGTTTATTGACCTGGAAGACGATACCCGTGTGCTCAACAAGCTGGCCTGGAACCCGCGCAAGAGCATCGACCAGGGCGGCCTGCTCAAATACGTGCACGGTGGTGAATATCACGCCTACAACCCGGACGTAATCCAGACCCTGCACACCGCAGTGAAAAGCGGTCGCTATGAGGACTTCAAGGCCTACGCCAAGCTCATTAACGAGCGCGACCCGATGACCTTGCGTGATCTCATGGCGCTCAAGACCGACACACCGATTGCTATCGATGAGGTCGAGGGTACCGAACAGATACTGTCGCGCTTCGATTCGGCCGGCATGTCGCTGGGCGCGCTTTCACCGGAAGCCCATGAGGCGCTGGCCCAGGCCATGAACCGCCTTGGCGGTCGTTCAAACTCGGGCGAAGGGGGCGAAGACATCCGCCGCTTTGGCACCGACAAGATGTCCAAGATCAAGCAGATCGCATCTGGCCGCTTCGGCGTCACGCCGCACTATCTGGTCAATGCCGAAGTGCTGCAGATCAAAGTCGCGCAGGGTGCCAAGCCCGGCGAAGGCGGCCAGTTGCCGGGCCACAAGGTCAACGAATACATCGCCAAGCTGCGCTATTCGACGCCGGGTGTTGCCCTGATCAGCCCACCGCCACATCACGACATCTACTCGATCGAAGATTTGGCCCAGCTGATTTTTGACCTCAAACAGGTCAATCCGAGCGCTCTGATTTCGGTCAAGCTGGTGTCTGGCCCGGGTGTGGGCACGATCGCCGCCGGTGTGGCCAAGGCCTATGCCGACCTGATCACCATTTCCGGCTATGACGGCGGCACTGGCGCCAGCCCGCTGACCTCGGTGCGCTACTGTGGCACCCCGTGGGAGCTGGGTCTGGCTGAAACCCACCAGACACTGCGTCAGAATGATTTGCGCGGCAAGGTGCGGGTACAGGCCGATGGTGGCCTCAAGACCGGTCTGGACGTGATCAAGGCGGCCATCCTCGGCGCCGAGTCGTTCGGCTTCGGCACCGCGCCTATGGTTGCTCTGGGTTGCAAATACCTGCGCATCTGTCATCTCAACAACTGCGCAACCGGCGTAGCCACCCAGAACGACACCCTGCGTGAGAAGCACTTCATCGGTGAAGCGGAAATGGTCATGAACTATTTCCGATTCGTAGCCGAAGAATGCCGCGAACTGCTCGCCCAGCTGGGTGTGCGTTCGATGGGCGAATTGATCGGGCGCACCGATCTGCTCGAATTGCTGCCGGGCAAAACCAACAAGCAGGGCAAGCTCAATTTGCAGCCGATTCTGGATGCTGCGGGCATGGTCAGCGATGCGCCACACCAGTGTGCCGAACCGCGCAACCTGCCGTTCGACAAGGGTGAGTTGGCCGAAGACATGGTTCGCGCCACGCTGCCGGCGATCGAAAGCATGAGCGGTGGCGAATTCGCCTTCGACGTGCACAACATCAACCGTTCGATCGGTGCCCGCCTGTCCGGCGAAATCGCCAAACGGCACGGCAACCACGGTATGGCCGCCAACCCGATCACGCTCAAGCTCAGCGGCACCGCTGGACAGAGCTTCGGGGTGTGGAATGCCGGCGGGCTAAACCTTGATCTCACCGGCGATGCCAACGACTACGTCGGCAAGGGTATGGCCGGCGGCCAGATCGTGATCCGCCCGCCTGCGGAATCACGCTTTACCGCCAAGGATGCCACCATCATCGGCAACACCTGCCTGTATGGTGCAACCGGCGGCAAGCTGTTCGCTGCAGGCCGCGCCGGCGAACGATTCGCGGTGCGCAACTCCGGCGCCATTGCGGTGGTTGAAGGGGTCGGCGATCACGGTTGTGAATACATGACCGGTGGTGTCGTCACCGTACTTGGTCCGGCGGGCGTGAACTTTGGCGCCGGCATGACGGGTGGCTTCGCCTATGTGCTGGACACCGATCGTCAGTTCGTTGACCAGTACAATCATGAACTTATCGACATCCACCGCATTGCAGCCGAACATATGGAGGCCTACCGCCACCATTTACGCGGCCTGCTGAGCGAACACCTGCAAGCCACCGGTTCAAGCTGGACGGCGGAGATTCTCGATGACTTCCGTGATTTTCTGTCCCGCTTCTGGTTGGTTAAACCCAAGGCCAGCGAAATCAATTCTCTGCTCGACACCATCCGTCAGGCGGCCTAAGGCCAGTCAGGACTGAATATGGCAAAAAATGCTCTGCAATTTCTCGATCTGCCGCGGCACGATCCGAAGAAAACCCAGGTGGAAGTGCGTATTCACGACTTCCGCGAGATCTATGGCCAGTTCGACAAGGAACAGGCTGTCAATCAATCCGGTCGCTGCCTGTCTTGTGGCAATCCCTACTGCGAATGGAAGTGCCCGGTGCACAACTACATTCCGGACTGGCTCAAGCTGGTCTCGGAAGGCAATCTGTTCGAAGCGGCGGAACTGTCGCACCGGACCAACACCCTGCCGGAAATCTGCGGTCGCGTGTGCCCGCAGGATCGCCTGTGTGAAGGGGCTTGCACCCTGAACGACGGCTTCGGCGCGGTCACCATTGGCTCGGTCGAGAAGTACATTACCGATACGGCCCTGGAACAGGGCTGGCGCCCGGACATGAGCGGCGTCACCCCGACCGGCAAGAAAGTTGCCATCATCGGCGCTGGCCCGGCTGGCCTGGGTTGTGCCGACATCCTGGTGCGTAACGGTGTTGAAGCCGTGGTATTCGACAAGTACGCCGAAATCGGCGGCTTGCTGACTTTCGGCATCCCCCCGTTCAAGCTGGAAAAGGACGTGGTCAAACGCCGCCGTGAAGTCATGGAAGGCATGGGCGTGGAATTCCGCCTGAACACCGAAATCGGCAAGGACATCACCTTCCAGCAACTGGTCGACGATTACGACGCCGTGTTCCTGGGCATGGGTACTTATGCCTACATGAAGGGCGGCTTCCCGGGTGAAGACCTGCCGGGTGTGTATGACGCCCTGCCGTTTTTGATCTCCAATATCGATCGTGAACTCGGTCTGGAAAAATCGCCGACTGATTTTATCGACATGAGCGATCAGCGCGTCGTGGTACTGGGTGGTGGCGACACCGCGATGGACTGCAACCGCACATCGATCCGCCAGCAGGCTGCGCGCGTGACCTGCGCCTACCGGCGTGACGAAGAAAACATGCCGGGTTCGCGCCGTGAAGTGGCCAACGCCAAAGAAGAAGGCGTGCATTTCCTGTTCAACCGCCAACCGGTGGAAATCGTCGGCAACGGCAAGGTAGAAGGCGTCAAACTGGTCAGCACCCGTCTGGGTGAAGCGGATCAAAACGGTCGCCGTCGCCCCGAAGTGATCGAAGGCAGCGAAGAAATCATCCCGGCCGACCGCGTGCTGGTGGCTTTCGGCTTCCGCCCGAATCCGCCGCAATGGCTGGCTGACCATGGTGTCGAAGCCGACGATGGCGGACGCATCAAGGCCAGTGGTGCAGCCACCATCAAATACCAGACCACCAACCCCAAAGTGTTTGCCGGTGGCGATATGGTGCGCGGCTCGGATCTGGTCGTGACCGCAGTGTTTGAAGGCCGTGAAGCGGCCGAAGGCATCCTCGACTACCTCGAAGTCTGAGCGGTCCGCCTCGCAATGTGCCCGGGCATCACGGATAATCCCCGGGCGTTTGATGGCCGAGCATAAATGACCCGAGCGATACCTGATTCCGAGCGCCTGATCTTCGCGCTGGACGTACCCGATGCGTCCTCCGCGATCAAACTCGTCAACGAGTTGGGCGACAGTGTGACCTTCTACAAGCTAGGCCTGGAGCTGGCGATGAGCGACGACTACTGGCGTCTCATCGATTTCCTGCTCGAGCGTGGCAAGAAGGTCTTCGTCGATCTCAAATTCTTCGACATCCCCGCGACCACGGCCAGTGCCGTCCGCCAGTTGTCCGAACGCGGCGTGCATCTGTGCACCGTGCATGGCAATCAGGGCATCATGCAGGCCGCTGCCGAGGCGCGCACCGGCGCGCTCAAAGTCCTTGCGGTCACCGCATTGACCAGCCTTGATCGTGGCGACCTGGATGATCTGGGCTTTGCCTGCGATGTCGAGCAACTGGTGTTGTCGCGCGCCCGCCGTGCGTTTGAAAGTGGCTGCGACGGCATCGTCTCCTCCGGCATGGAAGTGGCCGCCGTGCGCGCCGCCGGACTGGACAAGCTGATCGTGGTTACCCCCGGCATCCGCCCGGTCGACAACCGCCCGAGTGACGATCAGAAACGGGTGCTTTCACCCACCGACGCGATCAAGCTGGGTTCCGACTACCTGGTTGTTGGTCGCCCGATTCGTAACGCCTCGGATCCGCGCGCCGCAGCTGCGGCCATCCAGTACGAAATCTCCCAGGCTGTGAGCGCTTGAACGTGGCCCAAACTTTGAAAAATGACCTGCTGTTGCGTGCCTTGCAGCGCCAACCTGTGGAACGCACCCCCGTCTGGATGATGCGCCAGGCCGGGCGTTATCTCCCCGAATATCGCGCCACCCGCGAGAGCGTCAACGGCTTCATGGGGTTGTGCCAGAACCCTGACAAGGCTTGCGAGGTAACCATGCAACCCTTGCGTCGCTATCCGCTGGATGCGGCGATATTGTTCTCCGACATCCTGACCATCCCCGACGCCATGGGTCTGGGACTGTACTTCAGCACTGGCGAAGGCCCCAAGTTTGAGCGCACGGTGCGCAGCGCGGCTGAAATCGACGCCCTGCCGCTACCCGACCCGCATGCGGATCTGGGCTATGTGATGGACGCGGTGAGCACGATCCGACGTGAACTTGATGGCAAGGTGCCGCTGATCGGTTTTGCCGGCAGTCCCTGGACACTGGCCACGTACATGGTCGAAGGCGGCTCGTCCAAGACCTTCGGCACGATCAAATCGCTGCTGTACACCGACCCTGCCGCGCTTGAGCGCCTGCTGAACAAGCTGGCCGACGCGGTTGCGGCGTACCTCAACGCCCAGATCGAGGCCGGTGCCCAGGCCCTGATGATTTTTGACACCTGGGGCGGCGTCCTCGCCCATCAGGCCTATCTGGATTTCTCACTGGCCGCGGGCCAGCGCATCCTCGAGCAGCTGCAACGCCAGCGTGACGGGCAGAAAATCCCCGTGGTGTGGTTCACCAAGAATGGTGCCGGCTGGCTGGAACAGCAGGCCGACGCCGGTTTTGATGCACTCGGCCTGGACTGGACGGTGAATCTTGACGAGGCCCGCCGTCGGGTCGGTGATCGCGTCGCACTGCAGGGCAACCTTGATCCCTCGGTGTTGCTCGGCAGCCCGCAGATGATTCGCCAGCAAGTGCAGCGCGTGCTTGGTGAGTTCGGCCCGGGCAACGGTCATGTATTCAACCTGGGCCATGGCATTACGCCCGAGGTGTCACCGGAAAATGCCGGCGTGATGATTGATGCCGTGCATGAGTTCAGTCCCGCTTTCCACCGCTAGTCAATCGCTGCACCAAGGCTTAGCTATGCTCGATCTTGTTTCTCGCCTGCTTGTGCTTCCGGCTGTATTGATCGCGAGCACCGTCTATGCCGAAGAAGGCCTGTGGACGCTCGACAACCTGCCGCAAGAGGCCCTCAAAGCGAACTACGATTTCAACCCGGAATCGTCCTGGGTTGAACGCCTGCAGCGCGCCTCGGTCCGCCTTGCTGGCGGGTGCTCCGGCGCCTTTGTCTCCGCCCAGGGGCTGGTACTGACCAATCACCATTGTGTCAGCCGTTGCGTGGCGCAGTTGTCGAGCCGGGAGGAAAATCTGCTACAGCGCGGCTTTGTTGCCGATGCGCGCGAAGACGAAGCGATCTGTCCGGAAATCGAACTGAACCAGCTGGAAAGCATCACCGATGTCACCCGCGAGGTTGAAACCCCGGCTGAAGGCCTGTCGGATGCCCAGGCCAAGACCGCACGCAAGGCCGCCATGGCCAGTTTGGAGTCAAGCTGTGCCAAGCAGGACCCGACACGACGTTGTGACGTGGTCAGCCTGTATGAAGGCGGCCTCTATCACCTGTATCGCTATCGCCGTTACCAGGATGTTCGCCTGGTGTTTGCACCGGAAACTGCGATCGCCGCGTTTGGCGGAGACCCGGACAATTTCAGCTTTCCGCGCTACACCCTGGACATGGCGTTGCTGCGCGCATACAGCAATGGTCAGCCAGTCGAGTCCAGCGACCACTTCGCCATCAAACCCGGTGGCGCGAGCGAGAACGAACTGGTCTTTGTGACCGGCCATCCCGGCTCGACCCAGCGCAGCTACACCGTGGCCCAGCTGACCGCGCTGCGTGACGTGGTTCTGCCGCAACGCCTAACCTACCTGGCTGAACTGCGCGGTGTGCTGCGCCAATTCATGCGCCAGGGTAGCGATGAGCAGCGCATGGCCCAGCGCGAATACAGTGCCATCGAAAAAGCGCTCAAGGCTTATCGTGGACGTCACGCCGCACTCAGTGAAAGTGGCTTCATTGAATCCGCCCAGCAACGCGAGCAGGCCCTACGCCAGCGTGTTGCGGACGATCGGCGCCTGCGCAAGAGCGCGACGATCGATGCCTGGGACAACATCGCAGCAGCACAGCAGCTCTGGCGTGACAACTACACCGAATATTCGCTGCTGGAAGGCCTGCGCGGCTACCAGTCGGATTTGCTGTCGATTGCGCGTCATCTGGTCCGCGCCGCCGAGGAACGCAGCAAGCCAAACAGCCAGCGCCTGCATGAATACACCGATGCCGCCCTGCCGGCACTGACCCAACGTCTGTTCTCGGCCGCGCCCATACACGCCCAGCTGGAAATTCTCACCCTGGACTGGAGCCTGGAAAAACTGCGCGAACTGCTCGGTCCGGATCATCCGGCCGTGGTCCAGAGCCTGGGCAGCCAGTCACCCCGTGACATCGCCGAGACCTTGATCAATCACACGCGCCTGGATGATCTGTCGGTGCGCAAGCAGTTGTGGGACGGTGGCGCCGCCTCCATTGCGGCCAGCGACGACCCCCTCATTCAGTATGTGCGCCGCATCGAACCACTGGCCCGCGCGGTGCGCACCCAAGTTGAAAACCAGGTCGAAGCGGTGGTCGAAGCCAACAGCGCCCTGATCAGCCACGCACGCTTTCAGCTTGACGGCACCAACAGCTACCCTGATGCCACATTCAGCCTGCGCCTGAGCTACGGCCAGGTCAAAGGCTGGCAGGAAGCTGGTCACAATGTCTTTCCGTTCACATCCGTGGGCGGACTGATTGCCCGCTCGACTGCGCAAGCGCCATTTGCCTTGCCACCGCGCTGGATTGAACACCTGGCCGATATCGACTTGGCCACGCCGTTCAATTTCGTCACCACCAACGACATTATTGGCGGCAACTCGGGCAGCCCGATGCTCAACCGGCAGGGTGAACTGGTTGGCCTGATCTTCGACGGCAATCTGCACTCGCTGGGCGGCACCTATGCCTATGATGGGCGCTACAACCGCGCGGTTGCCGTTCATCCTGCGATCATGAAACAGGCGCTGGAAGCGGTGTACGATGCCGACACGCTGGTCAAAGAGTTGTTTCCCACGCCATGAACCTGCATCCGCGCGATCAGATCTGCAACTGGGCGCGCAAAACCGACATCGAGCATCACTACCACGACCATGAGTGGGGCGTGCCGGTCACCGATGACCGCAAGCTGTTCGAGTTCGTGATCCTGGAAGGGGCACAAGCCGGCCTGTCCTGGCTGACCATACTGCGTCGGCGGGAGGGCTACCGGCGGGTTTTTCACCAGTTCGACGTCGAGCGCGTCGCCCGCATGAGCGAACAGGACCAGGCCCAAGCCCTGACTGACAGCGGCATCATTCGCAACCGGGCCAAAGTTCGCTCGGCAACGAAAAACGCCCAGGCGTTTATGCGCGTGCAAGACGAGTTCGGCAGTTTCGCCCGCTATATCTGGGGGTTTGTCGATGGCCAGCCGGTCCAGGGGCAGCGTCACAGCATGGCGGACATTCCCGCCACCAGCACTCTGTCCGACACCATTGCGCGTGATCTCAAGTCGCGCGGATTCAGTTTTATGGGCTCGACCATCGTGTATGCACATATGCAGGCTACGGGCATGGTCAACGACCATATCCTGAGCTGCCCGCGACACGCTGAAGTTACGGCCATCGCGGCCGAGCTCACGCTGCCTTAGCTCACAGCGACTCCAGGCGCCGATACAGTGAACGCACGCTGATGCCAGCGATCTGCGCAGCACGCGCCTTGTCGCCCTGGCAATGGCTCAACAACTGCCTCAGATAGCGCGCCTCCTGGGTGGCCAGATCGACCCAGGCCGACTCGCCAGCAGGGGCCTGATCGAGCGGCTCGTTCAAACAGCGGCGCAGGACATCCTGGTCAATCAGTTGTTCGCGGGCAAAGATGGTGGCCCTTTCCAGAATATTACGTAGCTCACGGATATTGCCGCTGAAAGGCAGCGTCAACAGCTGCGCCAGTGCCTTATCACTCAGGCGATAGGTGCGCTCTGGGTGAAGCTTGTCGAGAATCGAACGGGCCAGCAGAGGAATGTCCTCACGGCGCTGGCGTAGCGGCGGCAGCACGATCGGAAAGGCATTGATACGGAAGTACAGATCCTGGCGAAATTCACCGCGTCGGACCTGCTCCCGAAGGTCCTTGTGGGTCGCGCAGACCAAGCGAAAATCAGCGCGGCGAACCTGTGTATCACCC
>JBFKEC010000069.1:0-13192 GCA_041619315.1 Oceanococcus sp.
AGCCCGGTAAACACTGGCGCCTGCTGATCGCCCTCAATCAGCAGGGCGCACGATGCGGTCGGCCCGAGCTGACGAATCACCGGTATCGGCAAACCCAAAATGGCGCGAGCATGCAGGGCAAATTGCGAGAGGTCCTGGGACATCAGGGTGACCAGGCCGGTGTCGTGCGGGCGTGGCGAGACCTCGGAAAACCACACCTGATCATCGCGTACAAACAGCTCCACGCCGAATATCCCGGTCCCGCCCAGCGCATCGGTGATGCGCCCAGCGATATCTTCAGCCGCTGCCTGGGCAGCGGGACTCATCGCTTGCGGTTGCCACGATTCACGATAATCACCATCTTCCTGGGTGTGCCCTATGGGCGCACAGAACGAGGTGCCATCGCGATGGCGCAAGGTCAGCAGGGTGATTTCATAGTCAAAATCAACAAAACCTTCGACGATGACCCGGCCTTGGCCGGCACGGCCACCGGTCTGGGCATAGTCCCAGGCCTTGTGGATATCGCCTTCGGCCCGGATCAGCGACTGGCCCTTGCCCGATGACGACATCACCGATTTGACCACGCATGGAATCCCGATGCGCACCACCGCAGCGTGAAAATCCTCCAGCGTATCGACGAACGCATAGGGCGACGTCGGCAAACCCAGTTCTTCTGCCGCCAGGCGCCGGATACCCTCTCGATCCATGGTCAGGCGGGCGGCCCGGGCGGTGGGAATGACGGTGAAACCCTCGGACTCCAGCTCAAGCAGGGTGGGGGTATGAATGGCCTCGATCTCAGGCACGATCAGGTCCGGCTTCTCCGCTTCAATCGTGGCCCGCAGAGCCTTGGCATCCAGCATGTCAATGACATGCGCGCGATGGGCAACCTGCATGGCCGGCGCATGGGCGTAGCGGTCCACCGCAATGACTTCCACGCCGAAGCGCTGCAGCTCGATCACCACCTCCTTGCCCAGTTCGCCACAGCCCAGCATGAGTACGCGGGTGGCGGTTTCACTCAGTGGTGTTCCAATCGAAGTCACGATGGCGTCTCCAGTCATCTGTGGTTCTGCGCCCGTTCAGAATGAGCGCGGATTTGTGCTGCGCGGCTCAATGACCAGCGCAGCAAGGGGAGGAGCGATCAGATTCGAGCCCGCGCCCGTTCACAGGCCGCGCGGACCTGGTTGGGCGCCGTACCACCAATGTGGTCACGTGCGGCGACCGCACCTTCCAGGGTCAGCACCTCGAACACGTCGGCTTCGGCCAGCGGCGCGTTGGCCTGAATGTCATCCAGCGACAACTCGGCCAGATCCACATCCTTTTCAACCGCCAGAGCCACGGTCTTGCCGACCATTTCATGTGCATCGCGGAACGGCACACCCTTGCGCACCAGGTAGTCAGCCAATTCGGTGGCAGTGGGATAACCCTTGCCCGCAGCCGAACGGCAGGCCTGCGCGCGGAACTGCAGGGCCGGAAGCATGCCGTTCATCACGCCCAACACCGCCGCGACCGTGTCCAGGGCATCGAACAGCGGCTCCTTGTCTTCCTGATTGTCACGGTTGTAGGCCAGTGGCTGGCCTTTCATCAGCGTCAGCAGGGCGGTCAGCGAACCGTAAACCCGGCCGGTCTTGCCACGGGTCAACTCGGCCACATCCGGGTTTTTCTTCTGCGGCATGATCGACGAGCCGGTGCAGTAGCGGTCGGGCAGGGTGATCAACCCGAATTGTGGCGAGGCCCACATCACCAGCTCTTCGCAAACGCGCGAGAAATGCATCATCAGGATGCTGGCAAACGCGCAGAATTCGATCGCAAAGTCGCGATCCGAAACCGCGTCCAGTGAATTGTCGATCACGCTGGCGAACTCGAGCGCCTGGGCCGTCATTTCACGATCGATCGGATAGCTGGTGCCGGACAGCGCCGCCGCGCCCAGCGGGCTGGCATTCATGCGTACACGCAGATCGGCCAGGCGCCCGGTGTCACGCGTCAGCATGGCTTCCCAAGCCAACAGATGATGCCCGGCGGTAACCGGCTGAGCAGGCTGCAAATGGGTGTAGCCAGGAAAGATCGTGTCGGCTTCACGCTCAGCCAGATCAATCAGCGACGCGCGCAGGGTTTTCAGGCTGTCGAGCAGGCCGTCGACCTGATCACGCAGGTACAGGCGAATATCGGTTGCGACCTGATCGTTGCGCGAACGCCCGGTGTGCAGCTTCTTGCCGGCATCGCCAACCTTCTCGGTCAAGCGCGCCTCAATATTCATGTGCACATCTTCACGCGCCGGGTCCCACGGGAATACACCGGATTCGATGTCGCGCTGGATGTCATCCAGCCCCATGTGTATGGCTTCGACCTCTTCAGCGCTCAGCACACCGACCTTGGCGAGCATGGCGGCATGGGCCTTGGACCCGCGAATGTCCTGGGCGTACAGCCGTCGGTCGTAGTGCTCCGATGCTGAAAATGCCTCGACCAGCGCGTCGGTTCCTTCGGCGAAACGTCCACCCCAGAGCTTGCCCTTTTCACCACTCATGTTCACAACCCGTTGGGAGGCCGCAAGGCCCCGGAAATTGGCTGCGGATGATAACAAACCGCTCTCGCGCAGCTGAATGGGTCGAGCCTGACCCACCAGCGGACGGGTTTGCGTATGCTTGGGGCATGAACACCGAGCCCATCACGCCGCAGGGCTTTTTGCCCGACTTCTGCCGCACACCGGCGGTGCTGGGCTTGCTGCTGATCAGCCAGATCGTGGCCTGCTTGCTGGTGCTGGCGTCGCCGACCAGCGAGCTGATACTGGGGCCACGACTGATCGTGGTGTCGCTGTATCTGCACTGGATCAGCCTGTTGTCAGCCGCGGCCTTGTGCTGGCTGCGCCACCACCTCAACCAGCTGTCGGTCAACACACTGGCGGCGGTCGCATTTGTGGTGCTGGTAGGGATCACTTTGCTGGTCAGCGAGATGGCCTATCACGTCGGTCGTTTCATGGCCTGGGAAAGCTTTCTCGAACCGAACGCCCAAGTGCTGTTCCTGTCGCGCAACGCGCTGATCTGCGCCATCGTGGCGGCCGCTGTGCTGCGCTACTTTTATGTCATCCATGCCTGGCGGCGTCAGGTTCAGGCCTCCGCAGAGGCGCGCTATGCCGCATTACAGGCGCGTATCCGCCCACATTTCTTTTTCAACAGCTTGAACAGCGTAGCCGCGCTGATTCCGATTCGCCCGGATGATGCCGAGGCGCTGCTCGAAGATCTGTCCGAACTGTTCCGCGCGATTTTAAAAAACCGCCAGCCATTCAACCGCCTGGCCGATGAAATTGCCCTGGGCCAAACCTACTTGAGGGTCGAACAGATTCGTCTGGGTGAACGCCTCAAGCAGCAATGGCAGGTTGACCAGGGCCTGGACAATTTGCAGTTGCCGCTGCTCAGCCTGCAACCGTTGCTGGAAAACGCGATCTATCACGGCATCGAGTTGATCCCCGGCGGCGGCACGCTGAATGTGGATATTCACCGCGAACAGGACGAATTGGTCGTGGTGGTGAGCAATCCGGTGTCTGAACAGGCCGCAGAACACGCCGGCAACGGCATCGCCCAGGACAATATTCGCCAGCGCCTGCGTTTGTTATACGATGAGCGAGGGTGTCTCGCTACGAGACAGACGCAGGGGGGATATCGCGCGGAATTGCGTGTACCGGCATGAAAGTCCTGATCGTCGACGACGAAGTCCTGGCGCGCGAGCGCCTCAAAGGCCTGCTCGGCCAGTTTCCGGGGTTTGATCTGGCCGGCGAAGCTGCCGATGGCGAAAGCGCGCTCAAGGCCATCGCGGACCTGCAACCGGACATCGTGCTGCTGGATATCCGCATGCCTGGCCTGGACGGCCTGCAGGTTGCGCGCAGCCTGAGCACGCTCGCCCTGCCGCCCGCAATCATATTCACCACCGCGTATTCCGAACACGCCCTGTCGGCGTTCAGCACCATCGCCTCAGGCTACCTGCTCAAACCGATCAAGAAAGACAAACTGGGCGATGCACTGCGCAATGCGCGCCGCCCGAGCAAAGCCCAGGTCGACGCGCTGGGACAAAAGCGCGCACCACAGACCCACAGCGCGCGCAGCCACATAGTCGCGACCACGCGTGATGGCCAGACCCGGATCGCTATCGAAGACATCATCTACTTTCTGGCCGATCAGAAATACACCACGGTTTACCACCTTCAGGGTGAGGTGCTGATCGAGGAATCGCTGCGCCATCTGGAAGATGATCTGACCCCGCAATTCATCCGCGTGCATCGCAAAGTGCTGGTCAACACCGCCTACATCATCGGGCTGGAACGCAGTGACCCCCATGATGGCGCGCAAGGCGCTTATCTGACCTTGCGCCACTGCCACGATAAACTCCCGGTCAGCCGCCGCCGACTGGCGGAAATTCGACGACTGCTGTTCAAGAGCACACAAAACTGATGTCCACCCTTCGTATCGCTACCCGCCGCAGCCCTCTGGCGCGGTGGCAGGCCGACTTTGTCGCCGATGCCCTGCGCCAACTGCATCCTGATCTGACCATTGAAATCCGCCCGATGCAGACCAAGGGGGATCAATGGCAGCGCTCATCGCTGTCACAACTGGGCGGCAAAGGCCTGTTCGTCAAGGAGCTTGAACAGGCCCTGATCGACGATCAGGCGGATATTGCGGTGCATTCGATGAAGGATGTCCCGGCCCAGTTTCCAGCTGGCCTGGGTCTGGTCGCGATACTCGAGCGCCACGATCCGCGTGATGCTTTGCTCGGGGTCGGTGATATCAAGGATCTACCGCACGGCGCCTGCGTAGGCACCGCCAGTCAGCGCCGCCAGCTTCAGGTCGTGGCCCAGCGCCCCGACCTTGAAATCAAGCTGCTACGCGGCAACATTCAAACCCGCATGAGCAAGCTCGATGATGGCGAATATGACGCCATTCTGCTGGCCGCATCAGGGCTCAAGCGCATGGGTTATGACCAGCGCATTGATCGCCTGCTTGAGCCGCACGACATGCTTCCGGCCATTGGCCAGGGCGCACTGGGGGTGGAATGCCGCCTGGATGACCAGCGCGTGCGCAGCTTGATTGCACCGCTGGCCGACCCGGCCACCACCGTGCGCGTGCAAGCCGAACGCGCGGTCGGTCACTGCATGGGCAGCAGCTGCCAGACCCCGGTCGCAGCCTACGCCGAGATCGAAGGTGACACGCTGTGGCTGCGCGCCCTGATGGGCGACCCCAACAACGGCGAAATATTGCGTGACGAAGGGCGTGCTCCGCTGGCTCAGGCCGAGGCCCTTGGCACCCAGTTGGGCGACAACCTGCTGGCCAAAGGTGGCCAGGCCATACTCAAGCGCCTGCAAAGCGCGTGAGGCCGTGGCCCGCACACATGTCATCCTGACCCGCCCAGCCGCGCAGATCGAGGCGACCGCTGCTCATCTGAAACAGGCTGGCTACCAAACCCATGCCCTGCCACTGACCCGTATTGCAGCGCCCGCACGCGCGCCGCGACAGTCCGATATCGACTGGGCCGGACAGGCCGACTGGTGGATTTTTACCAGCCGCAATGCGGTCGATGGCGCCATCAAAATCCACCCCGGCCCGCCGCAAGCCAGGCTTATTGCCATCGGCAAGGCCACGGCTGCGCATCTGCAACAGCACGGCTGGCCCGTCACCTGGACGCCACCGGGCAATTCCAGCGAATCGCTGCTGAATTCTCCCGAAGCGCCAGCACTGAGCGGCCGTATCGCTTTGATGGCCGGCAGCGGCGGACGACGCCAGCTCAAACAACAGCTGCTCGCACGCGGCTGCGAGGTTCGTAAGCTGCTGCTGTATCGGCGTGTCGCGATTGGCTATGCAACCGATCAACTGAACCCGCTGCTGGATTTGCGGCCCAAGCTGGTGTTCAGCAGCGGTCACGGGTTACGCCAGTGGGCACATTTAATGCATGACTACAGGCTCGCTCATGGACTCGATCTGGACACGCTTGTCGCCAGCCCCCGGCTGTGTAAACTGGCCCGTCAGCTGGGATTCGGCGCAGCGCTTCGCGCTTTGCCAACTATGAGTGATGACGCCCTGCTGACTGCCCTCAATGAGTGGACGCATGACCGACGATAAAAAAATTGCAGCGGAAGGCGATCAGAACGCCGACATCGAGGATATCCGCGAAACTGCCGATCAACCCGGCGATAACAAGGCGCCAGAGAGCGCGGCGCCGACAGGTGACGCCCCTGAGGGCGCCATCAGCGCGCCTCCAAAAGAGCCTCCAGCAGCCGCGATCATTCACGCCGAACCGGCGCGCTCGCGCAGTGGCATCGTGGCTTTGCTGCTGGCCCTGATTGCCCTGCTGGCGATTGCCGGGATCAGCGCCGCCGGCTATTTGTTCATCCAGAATTTCGAGCATCAGCGTTTCGCCCTGCAAACCCGTCTGGACAGTCTCAACACCACCGTGTCCGAACTCGGTGTCGACAGCAAGGGACGTGGACAGTGGTTCGACACCATGGCTGAACGGACCCGCGAGCTGGAGCGCAGCCAGCAGGAACTGCAACGCGCCCAAAGCGCCGACCGCAATCACCAGACGCGCGTAGATGACGCCCTGAAAACCCTGGCCGATCAAGTCCAGGGCGGCCAACACGCCTGGCAGCGGGCCGAAATCGAGCATCTGCTGCTGGTTGCCAACACCCGCCTGCAGTTGCAGCAGGATGTGGATGGCGCGCACACCGCGCTGACGCTGGCGGATGAACGTCTGGTCAGCCTGGCCAACCCGGCCTATTTCAAGGTGCGCGAGCAAATCACGCGCGAACTGACCCGGCTGGACAGTGTGGAACGCCCGGATGTGCAGGCGCTGGCGCTCAAGCTGAGCAGTCTGGTCGACCAGGTTGATGCGCTGGAAATTCAACAAACCCAGCGCGGCGCTTTCAGCAATGAACTGACCCTGACCACTGGCCCGCAGGAAGCCCCATGGCACCAGCGTCTGTGGGTTTCGCTGAATGAAGCGGTCGGCAGCCTGATTTCCGTGCGCCGTGATGTGGAGCGCCGTGAACCACTGTTGCCACCGGATCAAGGCTTTTACCTCAAACAGAACTTGCGCCTGCAACTGGAAAGCGCACGTCTGGCCCTGCTCAAGCAGGACAGCGCCAACTTCAAAGCCGCCCTGCGACAGGCCGACGCATGGCTACAGCAGTACTTCAACCCCGAACAGGCTTCGACCAAGTCCGCTCGCGCCGCTATAGCCGATCTGCAGACCCAGTCGATCAAACCCGCGCTTCCTGACATTTCGGGCAGCCTCAACGCGCTGCGCGCGGTGGGGCGTGACGCATGATTCGCTGGCTGATCCTGCCGGCACTGGCCCTGGCCATTGGGGGGCTGGTTGCCGCCAATCTGCGTGACGACCCGGGTTATGTGCTGATCCAGATCGCCGGTTATACGCTGGAGAGCAGCCTGACCGGATTGATTCTGGTCGCGCTGGTCAGCATTGCGCTGATTTCACTGATTGGGCGCTTGATCGGCAAAAGCGTGCGGCTCCCGGGCCAGGTCAGCGAAATGGTTCAGGAACGCCGTCTGGAGCAGGCCCGCAAGCAGTTGCACCAGGGCCTCAAACAACTCGCTGCGGGGCAGTTCGACAAGGCCGAAGCCGAGCTGCTCAAACGCATTTCGCAAAGCGAAGATCCCGGTGCCAATTACCTGTATGCGGCCGAAGCGGCCCACCGTCAGCACAACACCGAACGGCGTGACGAGTATCTGACTCTGGCCGATCAGTCCGATCCCTCCAACCACGCAGCCGTGCTGCTGCGCCGGGCCCAGATGTGGACGGATGACGCCCGCCATGGGGAAGCGCTGGACGCCGTTGAGCAATTGCTCGCCGAACAGCCGCGTCACCGCGATGCGATGGGCCTCAAACTCAAACTACTGCAGCAACTGGGCCGCTGGGATGACCTCAAGACCAGCCTGCCTGCGGCTCGCAATGTGGTCGACAGCGAACAGCTCAACGATGCCGCGCGCCAGACCTATACCGCACTGCTCACGCAGGCCCGCGCCAGCGGGCGCGTGGATGCCCTGCGCAATGTCTGGCAATCGGTCGACAAGAACCTGCAGCGCGACCCCGAACTGATCGCGCACTATGCCGGCCTGTGCCATGACCTCAACATTGATGCCGACGGCCTGCGTCTGATCGTGGCCGAACTGCGCCAGGGCTGGCATCCGCAACTGGCGCTGGTCTACGGTGAACTGGATGGTGGCGACGTGGTGCGCCAACTGGCCAAGGTCGAAGAATGGATAAAACAGCACGGCGAGAAGGCCGAGCTGCTGATCATTGCTGGCCGCCTGTGCCTGCGCAATCGTTTGTGGGGCCGTGCGCGCAGCTATTTTGAAGCCTGCTTGCGCAGTTACCCTTCGCCCGAGATTCGACTCGAACTGGGCAAATTGCTGATTCAGCAGGGCGAAGATGAAACCGCTGCGCTGGAGCTGTTCCGAGAAGGGCTGGAAAGTAGCCTGTCGCCCAAGGGCGTTTCCGTGGCCAAGGCGGAACTGCTGCCCAAAGAGAATCCGCCATCCTGACCTGGCTGGTAGGTTACGGTGACGTCGCCTCGCGCCTGGCCAGGTTGCTGGATAGCCGCGGTCTACCGGTGCAGGCCCTGTCGCGCGATTTCACACAGGATGACCTCGCCCCGCTCACCCATCTGACCGCCGTCAACGGCGATTTGGACAACCCTGAAAGCCTGCCTCAGCTGTCCGGGCGGGTCATCGTCAGCGCACCGCCAGCAGGCGACGGCGAGCACGATGTACGCATGACCAACCTGATCGCGTCACTGGTCGATGTCGAGGTTCTGGTGTACATCAGCACCAGCGGCGTCTACGGAGATTGCGCCGGTGAACGTATTGACGAATTACACCCGCCCAATCCGCTAACCGATCGGGCCAAACGGCGCCTGGATGCGGAACTGCAACTGCAAGGCTGGGCGGCGCGCAGTGGTGCCCGCCTGGCGATACTGCGAGTGCCCGGCATCTACGGCCCGGGACGCTTACCGCTGGCACGCCTGCGCGAAGGACGCCCAGTCCTCAAGCCGGAGCAGGCGCCGGTCAGCAATCGCATACATGCCGAGGACCTGGCCCAGGCGCTGTGGCTGGCCGCCGAGCACGGCGATGGGGTCTACAACATCAGTGATGGCAGCCCGGACAGCATGAGCCACTACTTTCTGCGCGTAGCCGAGCATTACGGCCTGGCGCAGCCCGCGCTGATTGACTGGCCGCAGGCGCAAGAGCTGTTCAGCCCGGCGCTGCTGAGTTTTTATCGCGAATCACGCCGCCTGGATATCCGCAAGGCGCGCCGCGAGCTGGGCTACACACCGCGTTACCCCGATCTGGCCAGTGGCCTTGCGGCCTGCTGAGCGGACCGCACTAAACGATCGACGGCTCGGGCAAATCCTCGACTTCCTGAAGCTTTTCCCAGGCCGCTGAGGCGACCCCGGCCTGGCGGGTTCGGGCGATATGGAAAACCGCCTCGCCGGCGAACACCAACGGCAGGTTGAGTTTGCCCACAACCAGCCCCGACACGGGTGATTCCAGGGTTGTTTCAGACTCGCCCAGCGTGTCCGACAAGTAGCCGAGCAGCTGTCCGCGCGACACTTTCTCGCCCAGCGCCACAACCGTACGCAACACGCCGCTGGCCTCAGCCCTGACCCACTGACTGGAACTGGCGAAGACCGGCTGACGCTGACGTTGCGGGCGCGATGCTTTGGGCAACATGCCAATTCGTCGCATGACATTGACGATGCCACGCTGACCCACCCGGATCGACGGCTCATCAAAGCGCAGCGCTTCGCCGGCTTCGTACAACAACAGCGGAATCTTGTTGGCACTGGCGTATTCGCGCAGGGTGCCGCCGGCCGGTTTGGAATCCAGTATCAGCGGGGCGCCAAACGCATGCGCCAGTTGGGCATTGGATTCCGAATCCAGGTTGGCGCGAATCTGCGGCAGATTGGCCCGATGCACCGCACCGGTGTGCAAATCGATGCCGTAATCGGCCTTGGCCACGATCTCTTCAATCAGACCATGGGCGATGCGCCCGGCCAGCGAGCCGTTGGGACTGCCCGGAAAGCTGCGATTCAGATCACGTCGATCCGGCAGATAACGGGAACGCTGGATGAAGCCGGGCACATTGACGATCGGCACCGCAATCAAGGTTCCGCGCAAGCGCGCCATCAGCGGCATGCGCAGCAAGCGCCGAATGATTTCCACACCGTTGATTTCATCGCCGTGCAAAGCCGCGAGCACGAACAGCACGGGGCCGGATTTTTTACCGGCCAGGACCTGCACCGGCATGGTCAACGGGGCATGGGTATACAGCTGGGCGATCGGTAAATCGATGGAGTAGCGTTGCCCACGCTCGATCGTGGTACCGCCGATCTGCAACGTGCTCAACCTTGCCCCCGGGTGCCCGTGCGACCGAACTTTCCATTGCGCTCGATGAACTGGTAAATCAGGGCTCCGACGTCTTTGCCGGTGATGTTTTCGATACCTTCAAGCCCGGGCGAGGAATTCACTTCCATCACCACCGGGCCATGGTTGGAACGCAGAATATCCACGCCGGCCACGTTCAAGCCCATGATTTTGGCCGCACGCACTGCCGTGGAGCGCTCTTCCGGCGTGATCCGCACCTTCTCGGCCGTGCCACCGCGATGCAGGTTGCTGCGGAATTCGCCATCGCGACCTTGGCGACGCATCGCCGCAACCACTTTGTCACCGATGACAAAACAGCGGATATCCGCGCCGCCGGCCTCCTTGATGAATTCCTGCAGCAGGATATAGGCGTTCAAGCCGCGAAACGCTTCAATCACCGATTCGCCGGCCTGGCGGGTTTCGGCCAGAACCACCCCGACCCCCTGAGTGCCTTCAAGCAGCTTGATCACCATGGGCGCGCCGCCAACCAGCTGCATCAGATCCTTGGTGTCATCGGGCGAATGGGCGAAACCGGTGACCGGCATGCCGATGCCCTTGCGGGCCAGCAACTGATGGGCACGCAGCTTGTCACGCGAGCGGGTGATGGCCACCGACTCATTGAGCGGATAGACCCCCATCATCTCGAACTGACGCAACACCGCGGTGCCGTAAAACGTGATCGAGGCCCCGATACGCGGAATCACCGCGTCAAAGCCCTGCAGATTCTCGCCGCGGTAATGAATTTCCGGCTTGTGAGAAACAATTTTCATGTAGCAACGCAGGGCATCGATAACATGCACCTCGTGCCCACGCTCACGCCCACTCTCGACCAGACGACGGGTCGAATACAGATTTTTGTTGCGGGAAAGTACTGCGATTTTCATGCCAAAGCCTAGGCGGTCAGAAAGGAGCAACCGGGGACGACATAGAGCCTGCCCTCCATCGCCGTGCGCCCGAGCAGCATGCGAAATTTCATCGTATCACGGTCGGTCAGCGTCATTTCGATATCCCACTCCTGATCCCCCATGCGCAAGGCGGTGGTGATCACAAATCGCTGTTCCTTGTGGCCACCGGAATCGGTCACCTGTCGCAGATCAAGCAGCGGTGCCTCGCAGGTGATCACGCTCTCGACGTTGTCCTGCAATGGGTGCACGCCGAAACGCACGAAGTCGCGTCCGCCGCGCGCAACACGCTCGGTATAGAACGCATGCAGCGCAGAAGTTCGCGCGCCGGTATCAACCTTGGCCTTGATCCTGTCGATGCCCAGCGCAGGCAAACCCAGCCATTCACGCCAGCCCACTGCGGTCAAATCTTGTGTGAGCGAATTGCTCGGATCCACGCGCGGATTCCTTATACTCTGAAGACATTCGCACGTTAGCGCATCTGATGAGTCAGGAATACAGTTCGTTCCGCGAGTTCTACCCCTATTACCTGGAAGAGCACAGCAACCGGACCTGTCGCCGCCTGCATTTTGTCGGCTCGACCGGCGGCCTGATCTGCCTGCTTATGGCTGTGATTCAGCTCAATCCGCTGTGGTTACTGGCCGGCCTGGTGTTTGGCTATGCCTGCGCCTGGGTGGGACATTTCTTTTTTGAGCACAACAAACCCGCCACCTTCAAATACCCGGGCATGAGCTTCATGGGTGATTGGGTGATGTACAAGGATATGTGGACCGGCAAAATCCCGTTTTGACCCGGTTTGCCCTCAGCCTGCTCGCACTGGCAGCGGTGCTGCTGCTGGGCGCCACAACCTGGATAGCACGCCAGGGCCCGCAGCTACACAGCATGCTGATGACCCAGATCGCAGCATCGGGACTGGCCCGGGAAGCAACATCGGATTTCCAGGCCGGCTGGCTAAGTGCCCATAGCCAGGGCCGCCTGCGGCTTGCCGACAGCTTCTGCAAAGGCTGTGAAGTGCTTGATTATCAAGGCACCATTCATCATGGCTTGGGCGCGTTGCTGCACGGCAACCTGGCTCTGGCCAGTGCCGAATATGCCCTGATCTGGCCGCAGCTTCCGGTCGAGCCGGCCCTGCCGCCTTTACAGTTGAGTGCCCAGCAACGCTTCAGCGACGGCTTTGAACCCACCTTGCGCGCCGAACTCGCGTTACCGCCCTCCGCGCACGCTTACGACTCTGGTGTGCATCAGTGGCAGATCGAGCATGCCGGACTTCGCGGGCACATACGCCCAACATCCTTGCATCTGGCCAGTCCACAGATTGAGCTTGGGCGTGATGCGACCAACTGGCTGATGCTGAAACAGCTTGGCGTGCAGGCCTCGGCTGCCGACCGCCTGATGGTTCACGCCGATCTGGCCGCAGCGGCGATTCCGCCATGGGACTGGCAAGGCGAGGATATAGCGCTGCGCTATACCCAGTATGGGGTTACCCACAATCTCAATTTCGACTTGCTGGCCGAGGTGCCACGCGGCCAGCTTGGCGATCAGCCTGTGCATAAGGCCAGCCACGCAGCGCTCCACGTGGAACGTCTCAACGTCAACGCCACCCGCGCGTTTATCAGTGAGCTGCCACGCCTGATGTCCGGGCAGGTCAGCGGCGCGGCGCGCATGATGGGCTTGCTAAGCCTGTACAGCGTGCATGGCCCTGGTTTTTTCGCTGAGCACCCGCAAGCGCACTTGCAGGTGCATGACCTTCCGCTACCGCGTGGCCTGGCGGATATGGACATCGATTTGGCGGTGACCGCACAGACCCGGCGTCCGCCCATGCACCCGCTGGAATGGCGCCGCGCACTGCAAGGCCGCATTGATATCAGTGCCCCCGCGCAACGCCTGGCC
>JBFKEC010000070.1:0-13072 GCA_041619315.1 Oceanococcus sp.
GTTGGCGACTTCACCGGTCCCGATCTTGGAGAACACCCGCTCAACCTCGGGAATGTCCGCGAGCGTGCGTTCAAGCAAATCCTGCATCTGCACCGCCTGACTCAGGCTGGTGCCGGGGATGCGCATGGCATGCAGGGTGATATCCCCCTCGTCCAGTTGCGGCATGAACTCAGCCCCCATACGGCTGGCCGCGAGCAATGTCAGCGCAACCAGCAGCACGGCAGCAACCACCACGCTGATGCGCCAGCGCAGCACGCCACGCAAGACCGGTTCGTAGACCCGCCGCAAGACGCGCAGCAACGCCGGCTCATGCTCGGCCACCCGCCCTCGCACCAGCAAGGCAATGGCCGCCGGTATGAAGGTCAGCGACAGCACCAGCGCGGCGGCCAGCGCCATCACCACGGTCAGCGCCATGGGGTGGAACATGCGTCCTTCGATGCCGCTTAACGCAAACACCGGCAGGTAGACGATCAGAATAATGGTCACCGCAAACACGCTGGGGCGGATCACCTCGGTGGTCGCCTCACGCACAATCTCCAGGCGTCGGGCCAGCGTCAGTATCGAGCCGGCGGCGCGCTGGGCCTGCCCCAGCCGGCGCAAGCAGTTTTCAACAATGATCACGGCGCCATCAACAATCAGGCCGAAATCCAGCGCACCCAGACTCATCAGATTGGCACTGGTGCGGGTCGCGACCATGCCGGAGATGGTCATCAGCATGGCCAGTGGAATCACCGCTGCGGTGATCAGCGCGGCGCGCAAGTTGCCCAGCAACCCGAACAACACAGCGATCACCAGCAGAGCCCCTTCGAGCAGATTGGTTCTTACCGTCGCAATGGTTTTGTCGACCAGGCTCATGCGGTTGTACTGGGGGATCAGCTCCACCCCCTCCGGCAGCGAGGCTTCGATGTCCTTGAGCTTGTCCGCAACGGCCTGGGCCACCGCGCGCGAGTTGGCCCCGATCAGCATAAAGGTGGTCCCCAGCACCACCTCTTTGCCATTCTGGGTCGCCGCGCCGCTACGCAAATTGCGCGCAATGGCGATTTCAGCCACTTCATCCAGCCGAATCGGCGCACCATCTCGTTTGGCCACAACCACACGACCAATGTCCGCAAGCGACTGCAACTGTCCTGGCGAACGAATCAGGTACTGCACGCCATAGCGCTCGATATAACCGGCCCCGGTGTTGCTGTTGTTACGCGCCAGCGCATCCAGCACATCCTGAACGCTCAGGTCATAGGCCAGTAAACGGTCCGGCCAGGGCGCCACCAGATAGGTTTTTTCAAAGCCGCCGATGGTGTTGACCTCAACCACACCGGGCGTCTGGCGTAATTGCGGGCGCACGATCCAGTCCTGCACCGTACGCAGATCGGTGGGGCTCCAGTCACTGCCCGGACGGGCCGAAACGGTGTACATGAAGATCTCGCCCAGGCCGGTGGCAATCGGGCCCAGCGCCGGCGTCACCCCGGCCGGAAGATCATCGCCCAGACCGGCCAGTCGCTCGGAAACCAGTTGCCGGGCAAAGTAAATGTCGGTGCCGTCCTCAAACACCACCGTGACCTGAGACAGACCATAGCGCGACAGTGAGCGGGTGTAGTCCAGCCTTGGCAAACCGGCCATGGCGGTTTCCACCGCAAAGGTCACGCGCTGCTCGGCCTCCAGCGGCGAATACCCCGGCAATGACGTGTTGATCTGGACCTGGACATTGGTGATGTCCGGCACCGCATCGATCGGCAGCTTGTGGAAGTTGTACACCCCAAGAACCGCCGCCAGAACCACTGCGAAGAGCACAAACAGGCGGTTCGCAATCGCAAACCTGACAATAGTTTCCAGCATGACTGCCCCTTAGTGGTCGTGGCTTGCGCCGGACTTTTCGAGATCCGCCTTGATCAGATAGCTGTTGTGGCTGACCACGCGCGCGCCCGCATCCAGACCGCCGAGCACTTCCACCTCATCCGCATCGGACGCTCCCAATTCAAGCTCACGGGCGTGGTATTCATCACCCAGCTGTTCGAACACCACGCTTGCGCCACGCATGTACTGCACCGCCGACTTGGGCACGACCAGCGGCGCCTGGCGCTGTTCGACCACCACATTGGCGCGCAGATACTGCCCCGGCCGCAAGGTTTCGTCCGGGTTGGGCACAATCACCCTGGCCCGTACTGACTGGGCGGCATGAATGGCCAATGGCGAGAGTTGGTCGATCTGTGCATGGGCCACATGCTCACCATGCAAGCCATACAGCGTCACCGCCTGCCCCACTTTGACTGCATCAAGGTCGTGGTCGAACACGTCAAGCTCGACCCACAGTTCACTCAAATCGACAATCACGAACAGCGGCGCATCTCCGGTGACCTGACCCAGTTGGGCGTCACGGCTGACCACCCAGCCACCGATCGGAGCACGCAGCACATAGCTTTGCAGACTGTCATTGCTTTGCACCCGGGCCAGCGTCTGTTTGGCCTCAACACGTGACCATGGCTCGGCCTCGACGCTCTCAATCAACCCGGGATAGCGCGCGCGCACCTGCGCAACGCGGCCAGGATCAACATGCGCGCGCCCGGTCAGGGTGCGGGTGATGTTCAATGTACCCGGACCGACAATGACGGTCTTGAGTTCACTTTGCCGGGCCAACTGCGCATCGATGCGGGTGTGATCCTTAGCCTCCTCGTGATGATCGTGATGCTCGGCGTGATCATCCGAAGCTGTGCTTGCGAAGCTGGCCAGCAGCGCAGCCAGCAGAAACGGTTTGAGTGCATTCATTCGGACATCTCCGGCAACAGCGGACGACCGAGCAAACGCTCCAGGGCCACCCAATTCTGGTGATAGTTGACGCGTGCGCGCAGCTGTTGCTCGCGCAAGGCATTGAGTTCGGACTGGGCACTGCTGAGCTCGAGCAAGCTGTAGCGGCCACGGGCATAGCCCTGACGTAGCGCCTCGACCACAGCCTCGGCCTGCGGGACCAGGCGTGTGCTCAGGGTTTCGATCTGGCGCTGACCGTCAGACAAGGCCTGCCAGGCATCCAGCAACAAGCCTTGCAGCTCAAGCTGAACGATCTGCCGGGCACTTTCCGCCACATCAAGCCCCGCGCGGGCCTGCTCCTGCAGCGGCTGGCTGCGCCGCCCCTGGCCCAGCGCCAGACTGAAACCGAGCACCACGCTTTGGTCTTCAAGTTCACGATCATCACGCACGCCTATGCGCCAGCCGATATCCGGCCGGGCCTGACGCCGGGCCAGATCAAGCTGGCTGCGCGCAATGTTGGCGCGGGCATCCGCCAGCTTTGTCGCCGGGGATGCTTCAGCCTGGGTGAACAGCGCCTGCGTGCTGGGCAATGCGGGCAAGCGATCCAGCCTGGCGATGACCTTGGTCACCGGTGCGGCCGGCCTGCCCATGGCCAGGTGCAAGGCCTGCCGCGCGCTTGCCTGCGCCTGCTCGACGCTGTCGAGCTTCATTTCGGCCCGAGCCAGGGTCAGTTCGGCACGGTGCACATCGGCCATGGACGCGGCGCCCGACTGCTGACGCCGCTGCGTCGCCGCATGCATGTCAGCCGCCAACGTGCGCGCCTCTGTGGCCAGCACCAGCGCCTCCTGAGCACCGGCCAGGGCAATGAAGCGAGTGGCCGTGGCACCAAGCAGATCAAGCCGCTGCTGCATGAGTTCACGACGTAACGCCTCGTTTTCATCGGCGACAAGCCCGGCCCGGGCATCCGCTTGGCCACCCCATTGCAGCACACCGGCCAGACTCAATGTGGTTTCCGGTTTGCGCGTCTCATCGCCGCCCAGATTTTCCACATCCAGCCCCAGGCGCAGGGCCGGCGCCTGCCGGGCTGAGGCCACGGCGGGCGCAAAACGGCGCAACTCGGCATCGATGCGTGCCATCACCGGATGCTGACGCAAGGTCTGATCCAGCGCGCCGGTCAGGGTTAAAGGTGCTTGGGCAAAGCCAGCGGTGGCGCTAGCGGCCAGCAGGATCAGGCCGGAAAGCCGACCCTTGGATAGAACAGTGAACACGGATTTCTCCCAGGTACAGGACATCACGGCGTGCACTTGCACGCCCATACTTGGCGGGAAAAATCAGGCCTGGGGAGGACGCAGCAGGGTCTGCGGGCGGCGGATGACCGCACTGGCTGATTGGGTGGCAAACAGCACCGGTTTGCTCACGCTCAGATTCCACTGCGTGGTACTGGTGAGCGCACTGCCGGCAAGGCTGCACAGATGCACGTGGTGATGATGCTCACCACCATCTTCGGAACTGCTCGATGCGCTGTCCGCTGGGTGGACCTGCGCCTCATGCTCGACCAGATGATCAGCCACGGTGAGATTGTGGCCGCAGGTATCGATAACGTTCACGCCACCGGCCTGCTCATCCTGCGGATGCGGCATGGGCTGCGGCACACCTGCCCACACCCGCCCCCACACCAGAACCAGCAGCAGTCCTAGCGTGAGTATTCGTCTGCTTGTGTCAGTTGCTGACATCAGACCATGAAGTCCAAGGGCACGATGTGGCCCAAGAATACCCCATCCGCAACCGCGAATCACAAGCCAGGCTGTGATCGCGGCGCCGAACAAAAGGCCCGACTACAAGCGCCCTCGCGCAACCTGCAGCGCGTTGCGAAGGCAGATCGCGCTCAGGATGGTGACCCCCACAACAGCCGCGTAAAACGTGGCATAGGACACCAGATTGGGCCAGTCACCAATCGGCTGCAAACCACGCTCCGGGGCGTAAACCGCAGTGGAGTATCCGATCAGATTGCCCCACAACGTCACGATGGCGCCGTAATAGACCCAGCGCGCCTGACGCGCACTGAACTTCAGAATCGGGCTGAGCAACACCACCCCCATGACATACATGGCATTCATCATCGGCCCGGTGTGCGCATTGCGCAGCAATTCCTTCTGATCCGGAACCATGATCTCCATGCGCGGCAGCGGCAGGATATGGAACACATTGTCAGCCAGCGCGATCAGCCAGGCGAAGCCGCCAATAAAGCCGAAAAACATCATCAAAAAGCAATGAACCAGCAACTTTCCGCTGATGCGACGGGTGAAGCCTCCCGCATCGACTACCCATGATTCTTTTTGCACGCTCTCTCCTCACTTTTTATTGCACAGACGCGCTGCGCCTGCAGGGTCACAAACGGGGCTTAAGCCGCTCGACTCAGGCTATGCGCCGTATCAAACGGCACCGGAATGTTGGGATCGGCGGTGTCCAGCAACGGCACCTGGTCCTGCGGGCCGTGTTCATAGCCCGCAATCCAGTCCTGAACCCAGCCCAGCTCCTTTTCCTTGCGCGGGTCATGCCCGGGCAAGGCCGCACGCAACAGATACGGCACCACATAGCGCATGAACCCCAATTGGCGCCGGGCCAGATGCAAACGCGATTTCAGATTGCGCCAGCGGCCATCCTTCTTGAGGATTGCCTTGTAACCGCGCATGGAATACCAGGCCACCGCAAATGAGCCGTGAAACACCCCGTACATGCGGGCAAAGTAAGCGCCCGGGCCATGGCCGAACAGCGCGCCGTAGACGTCATGGGCAACACATTTGTGCTCAGACTCTTCCACGAAGTGCCACAAGATGAACGAGGCCACTCGGGTATCGGCACCGCCAAACAACGTCACGCGCTGTTTCACCAACCACTCGGTCACGCCCAGGGTCATCGCTTCAAAGCCGGCGGTGTAGGCCATGCGCTTGCGCAATGACTGCCCCTTGAGCTTTTCGTAGTGACGCTTCATGTCGCTTTCGATCTGACCAAGCTCTTCATAACCCTTGGCCTTGATCAGATCATTGAAACGGCGGTGTGCGGTGTAGTGAAACTGCTCCTGCATATTGAATGCACGGGCGGTGTCCTTGATGTAGCCCTCGTCCAGCCCCGCAGAGGCCTCGCGCACGGTCTTGATCAAGAACGGCTCGAGGTACGGCATGACCAGCGATGCACCATTCACCATCGCGCAAAATTCGGGGTCACTGGCCTTCCACACCGGTTCGAGATCGTCCGGAAACTCGAACGGAATCTTGCGTGGCGTGGGTTGATGTTTGGGATCGTTAAAGTTCTTGTCCATGGTTGTCTCCTAACGCAATGCACGTTCGTGCCGCTGGCCACGCCCGTGTTCCAATTCCTGATACATACCGGCACGCAGCGTGTGTATGACGATGGGTATGAGGGCTTTGACATCACGGCCCATGCCGAACTGGCCGGCCAGTTCCAGTGAGACCAGCCCGTGAGCCCCGATCCAGAACAGGTGGCTGGCCGTCAACGGGTCGATATGGGTCGGCAACTCACCCGCCTGCTGCCCTGCCTCAATCACCTGCGTGCAGATATCCAGCGCGTCATGTTTGGCCGCGCGAAGCTCCAGCGAATGGCGCGCCACATCGGTGTCATCCAGGTTGAAGAACAGCAAGGCGTAGCGTTGCGGTCGCTGCAAGCCACTGCTCACATAGGCCCTGGCCAGAGCTTCCAGTCTTGCCGCAGGGCTGCGCAAGTCCTTTGTGGCGGCGCGCATTTCGGACTCGATCCAGCGATAAGCCCGCACCCGCAGAGCATTGACCAGTTCATCCTTGCTGCGGAAATAGCGATATGGGGCGGAATAGCTCAAGCCCATTTCGGTGGCCAGCTTGCGAAAGCTCAGAGCTTCCAGGCCGCCGTGCTTTTCAAACACCGCCATGGCGCTGTCGAGTATGTCTTCGCGGCGCTGCGCGCGCTCATCATCGGTGAATCGTTTTCTGGCCAAATCAGTTGTGCAAGTGACTGGATCAGCCATTAAATTAACGGCGTTAACGTAACACTGTCAACTTAATTGGCCACAAACCCCCATGCCCGCCCCGCGGCCGGCGCGTCAGCCCTTGAGCAGTATGGCTACGGCACGCTCGGCAGACGCCAATGCGCCCTCGATGCAGGCGCCTGCCAGATAGTCGCCGGCGAACACCAGATCGGCGCGCTGCTGAGCCTGAAATTCAACAACGCGACGGTAATGCCCGACGCCGAATTCCGGTATGGCCCGATCGCGCAGAGCCAGATGCAAAGGCTCGGCCTCGTCCGGCAGGCCGGGATAAAAGTCGCGCGCGCGGGTCCAGACATCTTCAAACACTTTGGCCTCACTCAGCCCTTGATAGCGTTGCGAGGCCTGGGGTGAGAAATACACGCTGACGACTTCCTGGCCCGCCGCACGCAGTTGCGGGTAGCGTTCACCCCCCATACCGACGGCAACAATGTCACGCGCGCCCGGGCCGGCTGGCACTGCCTGACTCACCGGCTGCGCTTGCGTGCGGCGGATGAGATAGGCCGCATGGGCATTCATGCAATAGCGCTGCTGCTGCAAAAACTGACGCTGGGCCGCAGCGAGACGGTGCTCAGGCAGGGCCTGACACAACTGCACGGCAACATCGGCCGTGGTCGCACACACAATCCGATCGAAATGGCTGGTCTGCTCACCATCCGCATCGCGCCAGTGCACCACGCTACCCTTGTCGGCGGCCTCAAGGCGCAGCACCTCGGCGTTGTAGTGCACCTTTTTCCCGCGCAACAAGGCCCGGCTCACCTGGTCGATACCGCGCGGAAAGGTATAGAACTGCGCTCCAGCCGAATTTGCCATCATGCCGACAAACATGGCACGGCTGACCTTCTCGGCCGGCATGAACCAGAATGGCTCCAGGGTCTGGCGTATGAACGCGTGGTATGCCCGCTCGCCCACCTGGGCTATCGCATCCTGGGCCACGTTGCGGTCATCCAGATGGACAAGGGTTTCAGGCGTCACCCACTCCAGGCGCTTGCGCTGGGCATTGATCCTGGCCAGATACAGGGTCAGACGCAGCTTGTCGATCAGGCCCATGTTGGGCAGCATCAGGGATGACCAGGTTGCCGCCCACAAACTGCTGGCATTGAAACGCATGGTGCGTTGCCCATCGACGAAATCCACCTGGCGGCTGAGCTGATGGACCTCATCCTGCAAGCCCAGCTCGGGCAACAGCTTGATCAGGCGCGTATAGAAGCTGGTAAAAAATGCAGCGCCGCTGTCCACCACCAGACCACGCGATTCATCGCGCCAGCTGGATGCTCGTCCGCCGGGCGCACCCGCGCGCTCAAACACTTCAACCTCGCATCCTGCGCGGTGCAACAGATGTGCGCACATGGCCCCGGCCACGCCAGCCCCGATCACCCCTACCCTGACTGTTTCTGTTTTCATGCTGATGTCATCCATTTCGCTGTTATTGCGTCACTGTTGCTGACGTGACCACCACGTTGTAGTCACCGGCAACCGTCACGCTGAGCACAAAGCCGCCGGTTACGGCCTGCAGCTGCGGCTCTGAACCGCCATCAATCTGCGCCTCACCAATTCTCTCGGGCAACCACAACACCAGTTGCCCCGGCGCTGACGTGCTGCCCGACAGCGACACGCCACCACTGTCGATATCGGCCGAAAGCTGCGTGAGCTGCCCCGGCGCAGCCCGTGGATAGGCGCGGGACAGCACCTGTGCGTATTCCGGCACAAAGCCCAGATCGACATCACCGGGGCAGCCATTGGCCCACAAGGCCAGTTGATCACCCGGCAGCTCACCGCCACTTTCATCCAGCGAATGAGGATCGCCACAAGCCTGACGCCACACCCACCACGCACCGCCAACCCTGTATTCGTCTTCATAGCGGGCGTATTCGCGGACCTTGGCCTGATTGTCTTTCGGATCGCCAAACCAGCCCCATTCACCGGACCAGAAGGTTGTTCCGAGCAGATCGGCCGCCAGACTCGCCGCGGCAAAACCCTGACCGATGCTCAACGGCGCCAGTGCAATCGAGTCGGCATACAAATGAGGCGCAAACACGATATTGCTGTCGTCAGTAAAGCTGGCCAGTGGCGGCAGGGTTGCGCCCACCGCGGACCAGTCCAGGGTCGGTTCGAAAAACACGATGTGGGCAAATCCGCCTGCAACCCCGGCTTCGGCTGCGCGAATGGCCTGGATGGCGCGACTGTAAAACCCGCCGGAGGAAAACAGCTCCGCCACGCCAAGCAGAAACCCGGGATGGGGTTCGTTCAGCAGGTCGTAGCCCGCCACTGCCGGCTCGGCGGCAAACTCGGCGGCCAGTCTGGCCCAGGTCTGGACCAGCGCAGACTGTATGCCGTCACGATCAAGCCAGAAGTTGGTGAACGCCTGCGTCACCGCCGGCGACAGCTCTCGCAGTTGCACCCGACAGGTCGACAGGCCGTCGGTGATGGTCGCCCACTGCGGCGCCCCACCCCAGCCAATTGCCGGCTGCAGGGGTGCGACACAGGTTTCGCCAGCCTCACGCGTCGCAATGTGCTTGCCCCAGGCATCCTGGTGCATATCCAGCACCACATACAAACCATGCTCCGCAGCACGCTTGACCTGCGCCCGAATTTCTTCAACGTATTCAAGATTGAAGGTGCCCCGCTGCGGCTCCAGCCGCGACCAGTGAATGACCAGCCGAATCACGTTCATGCCCAGGCTGGCCATGTTGGGAATGTCGTGCGCGCGCGGTTCAACCCGTGGTGGCAAATCGGCGCGGGCCTGGTAATAGTCGCCCAGCGAGGTGTAATTGACGCCGCGCAGCAGCACGCTGCGCCCCAACGTGTCATAGATGCCCGCCCGCTCTCCACGTTCGGCGTGCAAGGGCAGCAATGGTTGGATCGCAGAGGCATTGTCTGCACTGCGCGACTGGCAGCCGACAAGCACAACCAGACCGGAAAGCCACACCAGAAAATACTTGCGCACAGCCCCTCCTGCTCAAAACCTGAACAGCTTAAGGCGGCAATCCGGGCTGTCATTAGCCCATCGGGCCAGCCTCATTGTCCAAATCGGACAACCGGGCAGCACGGTATGCACCCGGGGTCATGCCCGTCCAGGTTTTAAAGCGTCGAAAAAACGATGCAATCTCGACGAAACCCAGACGCTGGGCAATTTCATCCAGGGACAGGCGCGGATCTTCCAGCCAGCGGCAAGCCTGAGCCTGTCGCAGTTCATCGACCACGGCCCGGTAGCTGGTGCCCTCAAGCGCCAGATAACGCTGAAGAGTTCGTCCGGTCACACCCAGTTGCTGTGCGATGTCAGCCTTGTTGCCACTGCCATGGCGCCACTGCTCCAGCAGCAGTTGCTGCACACGATCCGCCCAGCGCGCCGGCCTGTCATCGATCGCCTGAAGCTGCCGCTGGGCATGTTGCTCGAGCACGCCAAGCAAGTCGGGATCGGCTTGTCGCAGGGGCATCTGCAAGGTCTCGGACGTCACCACAATGCCGCTGTAGGCTTGACCAAAGCGCACCGGGCAACCAAATGTCCGTTCGTAGTCGGCAACAGACACGCCAGCCGGCAAGGCATGTTCGAAACAAAGCTCTACCGGTGAATCCTGGGTTTCCGCCATCCACTGACCAAATGCAAACCATGAGGCGATGACATTCTCGACCATGTGCCGGCGAATCACCGGATCATCAACCCGGGCATGCCAGCTCATGCACACATGACCTTCGGCCTGCATGGGCTGAACCCGGCTATCGCCCAACTCGCCCACCAGTTTTTCGTAGTTGAGCACTCGACTCATCGCCGCACCGAGGGTCGAGCAATTGATCAGGATGTAGCCGAGCACGGTCCATGCATCGGCCTGCACGATCAGGCCGGCACGCAAACCAAACAGCACATCACCCGAAGCTTGCACCAACTCGCCCAGAAGTTGTTCCTGCACGCGCGACGGCACGCGCCTGCGCGCATCTTGCAAATCTTGCAGGCGCAGGCCCACAGCGGCCAGCGCCCCGTCGGTCTCAACCCCCAGCTGGCGCGCGGCGTGGACATAGCGCAGCAACGCCGACACCGACGCAGTGGTCTCTAGCTGGCGAGTTTTCTGCGCGTCTTCTGCACGCCTGTTCATGGTCATCCCCCTGCACCTCGCCTGACGATAGTACACCGCCGAGATGTGTCCGAAATGGACATGTGAATTGACCTTTATGGCCAATGACACCACACCGCAGCGGCCTATCATGGGCGGTCTTTTGGGGGAGCCATAATGATCAGAACAGCCCTTGCCCTGATGTTGCTGTGTGCCGCCCTGACGGGGTGCCAGACACAACACAGCCCGACACAAAGCGGAACTGCCGCCCGCAGCATCGCACCGACCCTGCCTATCGCACACAGCCACGGCTGGATCACCGACGCGGATGGCCGCGTGCTGATCGTTCACGGTTTCAACATGGTGGCCAAGGACGCGCCGTATACCCTGGAATCCGTGGGCTTCGATCAGGACGATGGCGCATTTCTGGCCAAGCATGGCTTCAACGCCGTGCGCTTGGGCTTCATGTGGAAAGCCAGCGAGCCGTCACCCGACGCCTTCGATGAAGACTATCTCGACAGCATTCAGCGTAGCGTCGAGGCCATCGGTGAGCACGGGGTGCTGAGCTTGCTCGACTTCCATCAGGATGCCTACAACGAGGCCGTTGAGGGCCAGGGTTTTCCGGACTGGATGGTGTTCGACGACGGACTGCCGTGGATCCCAGGTATTCCCAAGGAAGCCCAACTCGCCTATCAGCGCGTGTGGGACAACTTCTGGGCCAATGTCGAAGGTCCCAACGCCACGCCGCTGTGGGATCACTTCGCCCACTTCTGGCAGCACGTGGCGGCACGCTTTGCCGGGCACCCCGACATACTCGGCTACGATCTGATGAACGAGCCGTGGCCAGGCCTACAAACCCCCGCCTGCCTGAACCCGGTGTATTGCCCGCATAACGCCACCATGAGTGCGTTTTATCAACACGTGATTCCACAGATTCGCGCTGTGGATGCGAACACCCCGATTTACTACGAAGGCAGCCTGCTGTCCGGCGGCGGCATGGCCCTGGACATCGATATTGACGAGCCCAACGCCGTGCTCTCATTTCACAATTACTGCCTGCTCACCGTGGTCGGCGCCATGGCCGGGCAAAGTTCGATCCCGCTACTCCCGGACCTGACTTGCCCGCAGTTTGAAACCCTGACTTTCGACAACGCGCAGCGACAGGCGCAAAACCAGAATCATCCGGCGGTATTGACGGAATTTGGCTCGGTTACCGACATGAGCGCGGTACAGCGCGTGGCCGATCAGGCCGATGCGCGGCAAGTCGGCTGGATGCACTGGACCTACTTCAACACCGGCACCACCAACTTCCCGGGCACCCCCAGCCTGGTCCTGGATCCGCATAAACCACCCAGTGGCGACAACATCAACCATGAACTGCTCGCCACTCTGACTCGGCCCTACCCGCAACTGATCGCCGGCACGCCACAATCCTGGCACTTCGATCCGGAAAATAAACACTTTGAATTGCGCTACAGCCCCGATCGGGTTGACGGCCAGGGCCGCTTCAGCGCGCAAGCCACAACCATCATTTTCATACCCGAGACTCACTATCCCAATGGCGCTCTCATCGACGTGCAGGGCGGCACGCTGCAGGCCTCAACGCACCCGCACCATGCTTTGGTAACAGCCAAGCCGGACGCCACACAGGTGGTTGTTACGATCACTAAATAGCCCTGAACAGGCGCGCGCTGGCGGCGGTTGGCATGCGCCTCGTCGCCAGCCTCATCCTGCGGCCGATACGCTTGCAGAAAAACGCGGCGTTGTGAGCATTTACACCACCGTGCGGCTGTCAGCCCTCGTGTTCTGGCGGCGGCCCGCCCGGAGGACGACCGCCCGCTGGCCCACCGGCACGCGCCATCTGAACCGGTAGCCGGCTAAAGCAACTCAACACAGAATTTTCTTGCGGACTCGCCGCATCGTAGTGATAGCCCAACGCCTCACTGGCGTGCCCCTGGCATGCGGCCAAACCTGCAGCTTTGGACCCGCCACCAAGCGGACTGTGGATGGCAAAGCCGTCCATTGCATAACCAAACATGAGCGTTTCACGCTGAGCGGCACCATCGACTTCAGAACAGCCGCGCGCTGTGTTCACAGGGTCCGCGCAGTCAGCCTCAGGGCTTAAGCCCTGGATCATTCAGCCCGCAGTACCCGCTGACCGTGCCGGCTCTCAACGCCTCAAGGCGGAGGGCATCGCAGTCATCACAGGGGCAAGCACACGTCGCGGGACAAATCGCAGACAAAAAAA
>JBFKEC010000071.1:0-13051 GCA_041619315.1 Oceanococcus sp.
GATCGCTGGTTTGAAGACCGCCGCGCGGCGCTGGCGTGTATGACCATTGCGCTGTTAATTGGTGCCCTGAGCCTGGGTGGCGAGCAACTGACAGAACTTTTGCGCTACGACCGTGGCGCAATAAACGCCGGTGAGTGGTGGCGAACCATCACAGGCCATCTGGTGCATGCCAGTGTCGCTCACACCTTGCTCAACGTTGCCGGACTGATCCTGATTGCACTGCTGTTCCCCGAACCCATGCCTTTATGGCGCTGGGGCTGGCGCACGCTGATACTCAGCCTGGGGATCAGCGCACTGATGTACTGGCGGCTGCCCAATCTTGGCTGGTATGTCGGCCTGTCTGGAAGCTTGCATGGCCTGTTTGTACTTGGCTTTTGGTGGCTGTTTCGTCAGGGCGACAGGCTCGCACCCATCCTTTTGTTAGTGCTCATCAGCAAACTGATGTGGGAACATTTCAATGGACCGATCACAAGCAACGAAGAACTGGTTGGCGTACCTGTCCTGGTAGAGGCCCACAGTTACGGCGCATTGTGTGCGGTCATATACCTTGCGATCGCCGGGCTTTGGCAACGGCTGAGCGCACACACAAAAGAAAATGGAGACGACTGATTTGAGTGCATACGCATTTGTTTTCCCTGGCCAGGGCTCACAAAGCCTGGGCATGCTGAACGAGTGGACACAGTTCAGTCCCGTGGTTCGCGAAACGTTACAAGAGGCCAACGATGCGATTGGCTTTGATCTGGCCGGCATTGTTGCGCAGGGGACGCAAGATGAGCTGAACCGCACCGCCATAACCCAGCCTGCCATGCTGATGGCAGACATCGCCATCTGGCGAGCCTGGCAACAGCTGGGCGCACCGGCGCCGCGCGTGGTGGCCGGCCACAGCCTTGGCGAATATGCTGCGCTGGTCGCCGCCCAGGTCATGGATTTTTCGGATGCGCTGCACCTGGTGCATCAGCGCGGCACCTGGATGCAGGACGCTGTTCCCGAGGGCGTGGGCGCCATGGCTGCGGTGGTTGGGCTGGATGATGCCGGGGTGATCAACCTGTGCCAGACCCACGCCGGCAGCGACGTGCTGCAAGCGGTCAATTTCAATGCGCCCGGTCAGGTTGTGGTGGCTGGCCATCAGGCTGCGGTCAAACGCCTGGTCGACAACGCCAAGGCATCCGGTGCGCGCATGGCCAAGATGCTCGCCGTAAGCGTGCCAGCCCACAGCAGCCTGATGGCGCCGGTTCAACACAACCTCAGCCAGGCCCTGCAGGACATAAGCTTGCGCGCACCAACCATCCCGGTGCTGCATAACGTTACAGCCCAAACATGCAGCCAACCCGAACAGATCGCTGATTTGGTCGCCCGCCAGGTCTGTGCGCCGGTGCGCTGGGTCGACACACTCGTTGCTGCGAGCGAACAGCATGGGGTCGAGCGTGGCTATGAATGCGGCCCCGGGCAAGTCCTGTGCGGTCTGGCCAAGCGCACCATCAAACACGTACCGTTCCACAGCCTGGCGCAGCCAGAGCAGCTTGAACAATGGATCACAACGGAGGACAGCGCATGAGCGCAATGCAGGGCAAGACGGTACTGGTCACCGGCGCCAGTCGCGGGATCGGTCAGGCCATCGCCGATCGATTGGCCAGGCAGGGCGCATGTGTCATCGGCACCGCCACCAGCGAAAGCGGTGCACAAGCCATAGCTGCGCGACTGCAGGCCATAAACCCGGAATGTAATGGGCGCGCGCTGAACGTGACCGACGCTGAGGCCTGCGCGGCATTGATCAGCGAAATGGGCAGTCCGGACGTGCTGATCAACAATGCTGCAATCACCCGTGACACCCTGCTGCTGCGCATGAAAGATGCTGACTTCGACGATGTCATTGCGACCAATTTGTCGGCAGTTTCGCGCATGAGTCGCCTGGTGCTCAAAGGCATGATGAAGAAACGCTGGGGCCGCATCATCAGCATAAGCTCAGTGGTTGGCTTTTCCGGCAATGCCGGGCAAACCAACTACGCCGCAGCCAAGGCCGGTGTGGTTGGATTTTCAAAGGCACTGGCGCGCGAAGTCGCTTCGCGCAACATCACGGTGAACCTGGTTGCACCGGGATTCATTGATACCGACATGACGAAAAACCTGCCGGATTCGGTCAAAACCGGACTGCTGGATCAAATCCCACTGGGTCGTCTGGGCGGGGCTGAAGATGTTGCCGCCGCCGTTGCATTTCTGGCCAGCGATGACGCTGGCTACGTGACTGGACAGACCCTGCATGTCAACGGTGGCATGTTGATGCCTTGAGTGGGTTAAAATCCCAGCCACAACGCAGTCCGAATTTTTTACCCAGGCCCTGAAAGCTCAACAATAACCTTGCTGGCAGGGCAGGGGGCAATTCACTAGAATGACGCGCGCAGTCCGAAAGGCTGTGCTACTACCAAGAGAGGGAGCAAACCCAAGATGAGTAATATCGACGAGCGAGTCAAAAAGATCATTGCTGAGCAGCTCAGCGTGGAAATCGAGAAGATCACGCCCGAAGCGCGCTTCGTGGACGATCTGGGTGCCGATTCGCTCGATACCGTCGAGCTCGTAATGGCACTGGAAGAGGAATTCGAAATCGACATTCCTGACGAAGAAGCTGAAAAAATCGTGACCTTCCAGGATGTCCTGAATTACGTCCAGTCCAACGCCAGCGACGCTTAAGTTGCAGCGGTAATTGTTCCCTCCTGCGACCCGTTAGGGCGCAGGAGACTTTCTCCTCGCTGTTGCACTGTCGTCCTGACAGGGTCGTCAACAGCAGCAAGTACCTTCACGAGGTGCTGAAATGATGCCGAAACGACGTGTTGTGGTGACCGGCCTGGGTGCCGTGTCGCCAGTGGGCTTGTCTGCGCAAGAATCCTGGTCGTCAGTCAAGGCCGGGAAAAGTGGTATCGGGCCGATTGACAGCTACGATGCCAGTGCTTATCCAACCCGCATTGCCGGGCTGGTCCGTGGCTTTGATATCGAGCAGTACATGAGCCCCAAGGATGCACGCAAGTGCGATCCTTTCATTCACTATGGCATCGCCGCCAGCGATGAAGCACTCAACGATGCCGGGATCGATCTCGACAGCGCTGACCGCGATCGCATCGGGGTCCATGTTGGATCCGGTATCGGCGGCATTGGCAACATCGAAAAGAACCATCAGCTGTTGCTCGACAAGGGTGTACGCAAAGTCTCACCGTTCTTCGTGCCGAGCAGCATCATCAACATGATTTCGGGCAATATCTCGATCCGACACGGATTGAGCGGCCCGAATCTGGCCACGGTGACGGCCTGCACCACGGCCACGCATTGCATTGGCCTGTCCGCGCGTTTGATCGCGCACGGAGATGCCGATGTCATGATTGCCGGCGGCGCCGAAGCCGGCTCCAGCCCGCTGGGCATGGCCGGATTCTGTGCCGCTCGGGCGTTATCACAGCGCAACGATGCGCCGCATGCGGCCAGCCGCCCATGGGACAAGGATCGTGACGGCTTTGTCCTGGGTGATGGGGCGGGCGTACTGGTGCTTGAAGAATATGAGCACGCCAAGGCACGCGGCGCAAAGATCTACGCTGAACTCACCGGATTCGGCATGAGCGGCGATGCGTATCACATCACGTCCCCGCTTGAAGACGGTCGCGGCGCTTTCAAATGCATGGAAAACGCGCTGCGTGATGCCGACCTGGGTGCGCAAGACGTGCAGTACATCAACGCCCACGGCACCTCCACCATGGCCGGCGATGTCGCGGAATCCAAAGCCATACGGCGTATGTTTGGCAGCCACGCAGACAGCCTGCCGGTCAGTTCGACCAAATCGATGACGGGCCATCTGCTCGGCGCCGCTGGCGGACTTGAGGCCGTGCTGTGCCTGCTGGCTATGCGCGACAGCATCATTCCGCCGACTATCAATCTGGATCAACCCGGCGAAGGCTGTGATCTCGACTACGTGCCGCATACCGCACGCGAGGCCAGTCTGGACGTTGTACTGTCCAACTCGTTCGGGTTTGGCGGCACCAATGGCACGCTGATTTTCCAGCGCGTCTGATCGCGTCATGCACGCGGTATCCCGTCTGGACGGGCAGCTAGATCTGTTCGCCATCCATCGCCGGCATACCGCACACTTTCCCTTTTTGCTTGAGAGTCGTCAGCACAATCCGCTGATCGGCCGTTACAGCCTGTTGCTCGGGCAAGCCGGCGAACAACGTCATTGCTACAACGTGCCTGATTTGGCCGGCTTCTATGACACGTTGCCAGTCAGTGCGCGGGTGCCGACGACGCCGGGCCTGCCATTTGTTGGCGGCTGGTTCGTATATCTGTCGTATGAGGCGGCCTGGTCCTTGCAACCGCATCTGCCGATGCTCGCTGGTGAAAACACAGCGCCATTGGCCAGCGCGGTGTATTGCAGCCAGGCCTTGATCGTTGACCACATCGACAACTGCAGCTGGCTGGTGGGGCTGGATGCCCAGTCGCTGGCTCAATTGCAAGGCGACACAGCCAAACAGGCAAGCCCCGACAACTGGCCCGCCATGCATTTTCGCAGCGAGCCGCCAGAGCGCTTTCATGCGGCGGTCGAGCGCGCCGTTGAATACATACTCGCCGGTGATATCTATCAAGCCAATCTGTCTCGGCGCTGGCAGGGTGAGGGCGTGCCTGCGGCGTGCATGATTGATGCCTATGCACGATTGCGCCAACGCAATGCGGCCAGTTTTGCCGCATCAGTTCAACTGCCCGGACTGCAGCTGGCCAGCGCATCTCCAGAACGCCTGTTCCGCGTGAACGATCAGTGTGTCGAAACCCGCCCGATTGCCGGAACACGACCACGCCACCCAGACCCGCAACGCGACCAGGCCCTGATCGATGAATTGCTCGCCCATCCCAAGGAGCGCGCCGAACACATCATGCTGGTCGATCTGGAACGCCATGATCTGGGCCGCATCTGCACACCCGGCAGTGTCGAGGTCAATGAATTGCTGGCTCTGGAAACCTACGCCAGCGTCCACCACATCGTATCCAACATACGCGGCCAGTTGCGGCCCCGGCTACGCGCCCAGGACTTGTTTGGCGCATTGTTTCCGGGCGGCACCATCACTGGCTGCCCCAAGCTGCGCTGCATGCAGGTTATCCACGAGTTGGAGCAACGCCAGCGTGGCCCGTACACCGGAAGTCTGGGTTACATATCGGATTGCGGGCACATGGATTTCAACATCCTGATTCGGACTTTGGTGCGACACAAGGGGCGGGTTCACATTGATGCCGGCGCCGGCATCGTGGCCGACTCGGTGGCCGAGCTTGAAACCGCAGAAACACAAGCCAAAGCGGATGGCCTGTTGCGCGTGCTGGGGCAGGGCCAATGAGTTTGGACATCCTTGTCGATGGCCAGCCCGGCACGCAGATTCCGGCCCATGATCGCGCCTTTCAATATGGCGACGGGGTGTTCCGCACCATGCTGGTCTGGGACGGTGCCATTCAGGCCCTGCAGGCTCAGCTCGACAAACTGTATGCAGATGCCGCAGCCCTGGCATTGCATGCTCCCGGGCGCGAGGAGCTTGAGTACACCCTCAAGACGCGCGCACGCAGCCTGCATCGCGGCGTGGTCAAACTGCTGATCAGCGCCGGAGACAGCGCACGTGGCTATGCCCGCAGTGCAAACGCCAGCCGCTGGGTCGTGTTCAGTGCGCCGCTGCCAGCACTAGACCACACCCTGTGGCGCAACGGTGTAATTGTGGCCGATGCCAGTTGGCCGCTCAGCGAAAACCCGTTACTCGCCGGGATCAAGCATTTGAACCGGCTGGATCAGGTCATGGCCCGCCGCCAGCTGCCACAGGGCTGTCACGAAAGCCTGATGTATGACTCGCAAGGACAGGCAGTATCCGGCGGCATGAGCAATGTGCTGTGGTATGCCGACGGACACTGGCACACCCCGGCTCTGAGTCGTTGCGGGGTCGCCGGACAGTTGCGCGAACGCATCATGCACAGGCTTGATAGCCGCCTCCACATCGTTGCGGCGAACCGCGAGGCATTGCAGCGCGCGGATGCCATCGTGCTGTGCAATTCGGTTATTGGCATATGGCCTGTGCGAGAATGGCGAGATGCACAAAATCAGCGTGTGCGTGAGTGGAAAAATCCTGGTGAGCATGCCGCAGTTCAGCAACTGCGCGCTCTGATTCAGCATCCCTGGCAAGGAGAACATGTCTAAGCCCAAAGCATCAGCAAGCCTGCTAGTGCTGATCACCGCAATTGCTGTGATCTGGCTGTGGCTGGACTATCTGCGTTTTGTGCGCATGCCACTCAACCTTACGGTGGCGCAACGTATCGAAGTGCCGCAGGGCACCAGTCAAACGGCGCTGGTGCGCGACTGGGCGTCACGCGACTGGCTGGCACATGGGCAACGTGATCAGCTCTGGTTGCGCGCACGCAACCGTATCGAATCCGGAGCACGTGACCTCAAGCTGGGTGAATACGAACTGCGTCCCGGCCAGACCTTGCTCGACGCTTTGCGCATGATTCGCCAAGGCGACGTGATCACCTACCGGCTTACGATTATTGAAGGCTGGAACTACGCGCAGTTGCGCACCGCCCTGCGTGAGCGGCCGCGCCTGAAACAGGTCACGGCCCAATGGAGCGACAAAGAGGTGATGCAGGCGCTGGGCAAACCCGACCTGCACCCTGAAGGCCAGTTCCTGCCGGAAACCTACACGTATACCGCCGGCATTTCCGATCTCGACCTGCTACGCCAGGCCCATCAAGCGCTCGATGACGTGCTACAGGAAGCCTGGAGCGCGCGCAGCGAAGACCTGCCATTGGACACACCCTTGCAGGCCCTGACGCTGGCCTCCATCATCGAAAAAGAAACAGCCCTGTCTGAGGAACGCCAGCTGATTGCCGGCGTTTTCACCAACAGGCTGCGCAAGGGCATGCGCCTACAGACTGATCCAACCGTCATCTATGGGCTTGGGGCGGATTTTGATGGCAACTTGCGGCGTCGCGATTTACGCAGCGACACGCCCTATAACACCTACACACGGCACGGACTCCCGCCCACGCCGATCGCCTTGGCCGGACGTGCATCGATCCGTGCCGCGGTCAACCCGCAAACAACCGACAAACTCTATTTTGTGGCAACCGGGCAGGGTGGCGAACATCATTTCAGCGCCACACTGCAGGAACACAATGCCGCAGTTCGTCGCTACCAGTTGCGCCAATGAACGGATATTTTTTTGTTTTTGATGGCATGGACGGCGCCGGCAAATCGACCGCGCTGCGCCATGTTGCCGAACGCCTGACTGCGCAGGGCGCGCGCGTACTGACCACACGCGAACCCGGCGGCAACCCGTTGGCCGAAAACATCCGCGAGTGCATGCTTGGCGACTGGCCGGACGGCATGCCGCTTCAGACCGAGCTGTTGCTGGTCTTCGCGGCCCGGGCGGCACATATGGAACAAACCGTATTGCCCGCCCTTGATCGCGGCCAGATTGTGCTGTGCGACCGCTTTGTTGATTCCAGTCATGTTTATCAAGGCGTACTCGGTGGCATGCCCACCCAATGGATAGACTCACTGAGCACGCAAACAGTGGCCCGCATGCCCGATGCCAGCTTCATCTTTGATCTGCCGGTCGAACAGGCCGTTCAGCGCTTGAACCAGCGCGGCATCGAAAATCGTTTTGATCGGGCTGATCAGCAGCGCATGCAGACCATTCGCGATGCGTTCCAGCAACGTGTCACCAGGCAAACGCAGACCCATCATCTGATTGACGCCAGTCAGGATGAAAAGCATGTACTTGATGATGTGCTGGCACGCATTCGGAGTTTGATCAGATGAGTGTTCCATATCCTTGGCAACAGTCGGTCTGGACGGAATTGCGCAACAGCCTGCAAAACCGGCGTCTGTCGCATTCGCTGCTGCTCACCGGGCAGGTCGGCGTGGGCAAAACTCAATTGGCCCGTGAACTGGCTCGCACTGGCCTGTGCGAGGCCCCGGAGCTCACCGCTTGCGGGCAATGCGGCAGCTGCCATCAGTTTTCCGCTGGCGCCCACCCGGACTGGCTTGAAGTCGAAAAACCCGCAGATAAACGGGAAATCCTGATCGATCAGATTCGCGACTTCTGCGCCGAAATCCAGCTGACCGCGAGTCAGCCGCGCGGCCGCTATGCGCACATCCGCAATGCAGACAACCTCAACCGGGCCTCGGCAAACGCATTGCTAAAAACCCTGGAAGAACCACCGCGCGGCGTCACCATCATTTTGAGCGTGACCAATCTTTCGCGCATTCCAGCGACCATTCGTAGCCGTTGCAGCCGGGTCAGCATTGCCATGCCGACAGAAGCGCAAATGCGTGCATTCTTTGCCACGGATGACGCGCTGCCGGCACAGTTTCTGCGCAGGGTCGGCCCCCTGGCACTGAGCGAATCGGAAAGCACGCTGGACAGCCTGGTTCAAGCCGAATCTGAATGGGAACAAGTGCTTGACCGGGTGGAGCGCGATCACGATGCGATCAGCGCAGCGCAGGCCATCGACGACACCCAGCTGGATGCGTTTTTGAGCTGGTGGCAGGGCCGCCTGCTGGATCAACTCAAGAGCGGACGCAAAGGTATGGTCCTGCGCCGCCTGTGGGACGCGCTCATCAAGGTCCGTCAGGACGGGCAGGGCAGTTTCAACCGCTTGCTCGCCCTTGAAGGCCTGTTTATTCTCTATCTAGATTTGCTAGCACGGCAGGAGAGGGCATGAGTCAACCGGGGATATTGACGCTTTCCATTAAGGAAAAGAACCAGCTTTACATGGCCTATATGCCGTTCGTTAAGAATGGCGGCCTGTTTATCCCCACGTCCAAGCCTTACAAGCTCGGCGACGAGGTGTTCATTCTGCTCACGCTGCTCGACAACAGCGAACGCTTGCCGGTTGCCGGCAAGGTCATCTGGATCACGCCCAAGGGCGCGCAGAACAAGCGCAGTCAGGGGATCGGGGTGCAATTTTCCGAGCAGGATGGCGGGGAAACACAGAAAAAAATCGAGTCCGCATTGGCCGGCGGTGTTGATTCCGACCGCCCGACCTTCACGATGTGACCCTGCGCGGGCCTGGGCAATCCAGGCCTGCGAATGTCTAGCTGACAGGAATGCCGCCAGAAAGCACTTTGGCCTCATAGCCTTTCTGGGTCAGCACGAACGCAGCCACCACGCTGCGTCGCCCACCGTCGCAATACACCAGATACTGCATCGCTTTATCCAAACTACCCAGTTTCGGTCTGAGCATGAAAAGCGGCAGATTGATCGCCCCTTCAAGATGATGGTTTTTGTATTCGCTAGGCAGACGCACATCCAGCCAGCGCGCCTTGCCAGCTGCCACCAGCTCCTGGCCTTGCTCCAGATTCACGTCCAGCGTAAGCGGCGCCGTGAGCAGAGAGCGGAAATCATCCTTGGCCAGTCGCATCAGTGTTCCGTCTTCAAGCATGGTCACTGATGCGTTGCGTTTATCGTCTGAAATCAAAGACTCTTCGCCGAAACATGCCCCTGTTTCGAGCTCATCAAGTCGAATCGGTTTGGGCGATGTCGGGGATTCGCGCGTGACCATGGCGCGGCCTTTGATAATCACATAGAAATAGTCGCCATCACTGCCTTGGCGCACGACCACATCGCCAGCCCGCACAGGAATCTGCTCCATGCGCATAAACATGGCCTGCAAATTGGCCGGCGGCACCTTCTGAAACGCCTTCATCTGCAGCAGGCGGGTCATCCAGTCACCATCATCATCGTCCGATTCGTCGCCCAGTTCATCGACTTCGAATGAACCGGTTTGATCCCAGGTCAGCATCACGTCAAGTAAACCGGAATCTATACGTATGTATTCAACCGCGGTCTTGCAACGCGCCGTAACAACGCGGGGAATCTGATGGGCAATGCGATGCTGGGCATCGCTGCTGCCAGCCGACAGGCTACGGGTTACCCGGCCATTGCTGTCGATCAGGTCGATTTCACCACTGATCAAATAGTAGGAATCTGCATTGCTACTGCCGCAGGCAAATAAATCCTTGCCAACTTTCTCGGCCAGAATCGCAACACGCTTATACAAATGCGGCAGACTTTCGGGACGCAAACCATTAATCGGACTGAGTTTGCTGAACTGCTCAATACTGAATTGTGTTGGCGTATTAGCCATCAAAGAATGCCTTGCCTGCGGTGGTTTTACGACAATACCGGCATGATACCGAAAAAAGCGTGAACTCCGCCGCATTGCGCCTGCAACACGCAAATACCAGCAAATAGTTAGGGGTCAGCCAATAGTGCCTCTGATTCAATGTCCTGAGATCCGGTCCTTGTGCGACGCAAGCTAGAACTGAACAAGGCCGCGAAATAACGCTGCACGGCAATAGCGGCAAACAGCGACAACCAGGATGAGGCCTATGCAAACAGTAGTGATCAGCGGCAGCGGCGTTCATACGCCAACAGATTCCATATCCAACGACGAACTGGTCGCGGCCTTCAACAACTATGTTGATCGCCACAATGCAGAGTTTGCTCATCAAATCAGCTCGGGTGAACGCCTGGCGCTGGTCCATTCCAGCTCTGAATTCATTGAAAAAGCCTCCGGCATTAAAAGCCGCAACGTCGTCAACAGGGCAGGGGTTCTCGATCCGGCCATCATGCATCCGCTGATCCGTACGCGCAGCAACGATGAGCCTTCAATACTGGCTGAAATGGCCCTGGATGCTGCACAACAGGCCATGCAACGTGCCGGCAAATCTGCCACTGATGTGGATGCGGTTATCGCGGCATGCTCCAACATGCCTCGGGCCTATCCGTCGCTGGCTGTTGAAGTACAAAACTATCTCGGTGTCGACGGCTGGGCCTTTGATCTCAATGTGGCCTGCGCATCGGCCGCATTCGGGCTGCAATCCGCTGCAGATGCCATTCGCAATGGCAGCGCCCGTTGTGTGGTGATGGTCAACCCGGAAATCTGTTCCGGCCACCTGAATTTCCGAGATCGTGACAGTCACTTCATATTTGGCGACGCCGCCACGGCTGTCGTTGTGGAAGCTGCTGAAGATGCCTCGGCTGACACGCAGTTCGAGATTGTGGGAACACGGCTGAAAACCCGTTTTTCCAACAACATCCGCAACAATTTTGGCTTTCTCAACCGCGCAGAATGCCAGGCACCACGCAGTGAAACGGATCGAATGTTTGTTCAGGAAGGGCGCAAGGTCTTCAAGGAGGTCGTGCCCATGGTTGCTCAATTGCTGCTTGAACACTTGAAAGACCTGACGATATCGCCGGACCAAATCAAACGCCTGTGGCTGCATCAAGCCAATCTGAGCATGAACAAGCTGATCAGCAGCAAGGTATTAGGACGTGAACCGTCCAGTGAAGAAGCACCGGTGATTCTCGACCACTACGCCAACACCAGTTCCGCTGGCTCGATCATCGCGTTTCACAATCACCATGACGATCTGGCCTGCGGCGATCTGGGCATTATTTCAGCGTTCGGTGCCGGCTATTCGGCTGGCAGCGTGATCATTCGACGCCTGTAATGGCGTTGTGCGAGGGATGATATGCACATAGGTTTCACCGGCGCACGCATCCTGTTTCACGTCACCTTGCCAGCAGTTGCACCGGTGCCTGACCCGGTTCCCATCGGGTAAATTTCCGCATGACAGCGAGAAACAGCGGATGTTCAAGCCAGGCGTTGAGCCAGCGCCGAACAGCCGCATAAGGACAATGTGTAAACCAGTCCGCATCAACCATGGCGAATTGGCGAATAAAGGGGAACAGTGCAGCATCAGCAAAGCCCGGCTTGTCACCATGCAGCCAGGGCTGAGCCGATAGTGCTGAGTCCAGTTGGGCGAGATATTCCAAGGCTTGGTCGCGGTACCACTCAGGCGAGTGCTCGGGATGACGGTCCGCGTATTTGTATTTATCCAGCGCCGCCTTGAAAGGACCATCATTGCGAGCCAGCCAATCGGTAAGTTCACCGACGTAAGGTGGCGCAAGCCAGTGCTCCGGATCAGCTTGCGCCAAAGCCCAGTGCATGATGTCGACACTCTCATCAATCACCGTGTCGTCGGGCAACACCAAGACCGGCACTGTGCCTTTTGGTGAGGCGTCGAGCATGGCTTGCGGTTTGTCCCTGAGAAGCACTTCACGCAGTTCAACATTGACACCAGCACAGGCCAGCGCAAGGCGCGCGCGAATGGCATAGGGACAACGACGGAAGGAATACAGGATGGGCAGCGTGGTCATAGGCGCAATTTTAAAGCACCGGACCGCGCTGATCATTAAGGGTGGGCTTTGAATCGGAATGCTCCCGATCACACCGCAGCACTCTACTTAATTGCGCATAATATATATTATGTTAAATGTTATCCGCACAGCATGTCTGCCGACATCAAACTGCTTGTAAAGACGGCTTATAAACAGCCCGCATCACTGCTCTGTTCATCAAGTGCAATCGATGTGGCTGAATCCAGTGACTCCAGCGTTGTTTCACAGAAAAATGTGATGCCATCCTCTTCAGACGGATCGTCATCGTCACAGCTCAAAGCAATGCGATAACTGCCCGACGGTAGATTTGGCAGCAACCATTGGCGGCTCACTTCCAGGGACAGGTCCTCATCCGCAAAAACCACGCGCTCAGGATCGTCTGCATCGCCATCGACGTCATCGTCGTAGCCGCTGCTCTCGCTATCAAAGATGTACAACCGCGGGAGCTGCGGATCTGTATCAGCACAATGCGTGCTGATCACCGTATCGCCGGTCAGTGTCACGCTTAAATCATAGCTGGCTGTGTTGTCGCCCAAGCGCACAACTGGCACAAGTTCTTGCTCATCATCATCGTCATCACTTGTTGGAAGACTTGAGAATGTCGCGAAATGCAGGATCAGACTGGTGATTTCATCTTCGGAAATATCGAAGCTGTCATCAATTGTGACGGTGATGGTGCCGCCATCCATAATGTCGAGTTCGTCGGTGTCCGCGTCGCCGTCGTGGTCATAATCGCTATCGTCGGCATCAATACTCAAGTTGATGGCAACATACTCACCGCTGGGCAAATCTTTGCCATC
>JBFKEC010000072.1:0-12946 GCA_041619315.1 Oceanococcus sp.
ACTGAAATCAGGATTTACCAGACGCTGCCTGAGTCGCCGGCATCCTTGCCGAAGGTGTAGCCCATGCCCAGGCTCCACTCGTCAATGTCGAGCTCATCGTAGCTTTCGTAGCGGGCCAGTACGACCCAGTTTCCGAAGTTGTAGCCCAGGCCCGCGGCATACACGGTTTCCTGATCGGAATCGTAATCGCGGAATTTGTACTGCGCGTTGAGTTCAAGGTTGTCGAACACCAGAGCGCGAATACCACCGGTCAGGCCGTAGCCGTCGGCGCGGCCATTGGACGGCAAGGACAGAGCCTTGGACGTGGTTTGTCCGGCTGCCGCGGTGTCGCAAGCGCCGAGCAGGCCGCCCAGAAGACCGCCGAGCACGCTGTCGCAGAACGCATCGCCATCATCGCCATCACCACCGGCTGCAACCGTGGCCAGATCGAGGTCGATCTGTTCCCAGGTGGCAACGGCGTAGAGCTGCAAGGTGCGGGCTTCATTCAGCGCGAAGTTCATGCCCAGACCACCCGAGACGAATTCCAGATCGGCATCGCCGGTGCTGTTGTCGTAGGTGCGGGTCGAATAATCAACCGTGGCGAAGAGGTATTCGGTCAGGGCCACGTTCAGGTCGATGCCGTATCCGTCGCCGCTCACGCCGCCGATGTCGGAATCGATGTAGCGGGCGTTGAGGCTGTTGAACAGGATCGGGTTTTCAGCGGCCAGCGCGCCGCCACAGAACAGCAGTGCAGCAGCCGTCACAGTTTGTTTGAGCATTTTCAAATCCGTTTGAGGTGAAAGGGAGGGGTTTTCGGCGAACTATGCGTGAGTCGCTCGCCCTTGGCAATACTTGTTGCGCACTCGCCTGACAGGCGGATTATGGCTGCGGTTTTCGCGGATTGGGCTGATAGCCGAAATGGTCTGCGGGCGAGGCCTTGCCGAGTGCGCTGACGGGAACGTTGTAGCTGCCCAGCGCCAGATGTAAGCCGGTGCGGCCGGGGTCTTCCAGCATGCTGGCCAGCTCATGGTCTGGAATGGTCTGGCCTTTGTCATTGCGAAACCAGCGGCTTAGCCAGATCAGGTCGCTATCGCGAATCAGGGCCGGGCCGAGCAGTGCATCGGCAATCAGATCGCCATCCTCGCTGAGCCAGAACATGCGAATGTCCTGTAGTGCCACGCCGGTGTGCGCGTGGAGGATCAGTTCGTCGTGCTCCGGGTCCGGGATGTGGGCGATCCAGGGGGTCGCTTCCAGTTTGACATGAACCCGTTGCGGTCCATTCTGGAAGGCGAAGCCGTTGTCGTTGTCGGCCGGGCCGTAATTGCGATTGATGAAGCCGATCAGATTGGGGTTGGTGATCGCTTCATCGCGCAAGCGCCACTCGCCGCGCCGTGTCAGACTCAACCAGTCATAGACATCCGGTACATCGGGCCATTGTTGCAGTGCGCGTTTGACTCGTTCATCCATAGCTTATTGTAGACCGTGAGCGTGCGAAGTCGTTTCCGTCGAGGGATTGTTGTGGCCGGGCTGGTGGGCCTGTGGTTGTGGTCGCCCATGCATTGCAGCGGCCGCCCAGGCGCACCCGGAACGACCGTGCAGGCAACCCCGGAACCGCTGCGGATCGTATGCGTCGGCGGTGAAAAATTCATGCGCTGCCCCAGTGCTTGCGAGGTCGATGAGCAGGGTGAGGCCAGCTGCCAGTGCCAGGATTTCTACTATCAGCGTGGCGATCAGCCACTGACTTTCAGTCACAGTCTGTGCCGTTGACTACACTAGGCGTTGAAATCCCACCCCAACGCTGCCATGCCTGAATATTTTGCGACTTGCCCCCGTGGTGCCGAACAGCTGCTCGCCACCGAATTGCGGCAATTGGGTGTGGCTCAGCCGCAGCCAACCCGTGGTGGGGTCGCATTCACCAGCGCGGATGCCGAGGTTGCCTACAAGGTGTGTCTGCATTCCGCTTTGCACCAGCGCTTGCTGATGATTCTCGGGCGCTTTAAAGCCAGCACGCCTGATGAGCTGTACAACGTGGCTCAGCAAATCGACTGGACGGATCATGTGGCGGTGGACGGCACCCTGCGCATCGATGCCAAGCTGCGTGACACCGAGTTGGGCAAGCCACATTTCGCCGCCTTGCGGGTCAAGGATGCGATTGTTGATCAGTTCCGCGCTGCCTATGACCAGCGTCCATCAATCAAGATGCGCAGCCCGGATTTGCGTATTGATCTGTTTGTGCATCGACATTCGGTGCAGCTGGCCATCGATCTGGCCGGCAGCTGGCGCGAGGAAACGCCGCGCGGTGCGGTCGGTGATGGCATTGATGCGGCGCTGGTGTTGGGCCTGGCCGGCCCATGGCCGGAGCACGTGGTGGTTGCGGGCGCGGCGCACGTCGATGTGGTGGCGCTGGCGGCCATGCGGGCCGCGGCGTGTGCGCCAGGCCTGCTCAAGCATGATTTCGGATTTTCCGGTTGGCTGGGTCATGTGCCGGCGCGCTGGCAGCGCTTGCTGGAGGCCGCCGAGCTGGCTCGCCGGACGGAGCCGTGCGAGCAGCATCCGCAGATCCAGGTGTACGAGCCAGATTTGCAGCGACTTGGGCGCGCGCGACGCCATGTCAAAGCGCTACGGGTCGGACACTGGGTGCAATGGCATGATCAGGGTGCCTGGAAAATGAATCCGCCCGGTGCGCAAGGTTTGCTGTTGGTGTGTCCTTCGCGCGATGACAATGCTCAGCAAGCAGCGGTCGAACATGCGGCGCGCAGTCGTTTTGATGGCTGGCAGGTGCTGTTTCGCAGTGAGTCCGGCGAGACTCCGAGCGTGTCGCGTGTCTGGCGCGACAAGCCCGCCGAGGTGCTCAAGGTCAGTCGCGGCAAACGCAACCTGCTGGTTCAGCGTTTTGTGCTGGCGACGCGCAATGCTCCCAAGCGCGCCGAAGCTCCGCCACCACCGGAGGTGGTCACGCGCGCGCCGCCGCTTGACGTCGAGCCGGCAGCGGACCTGATCAATCGCCTGACCAAGAACCACAACCATTTGCGCCGCTGGGCGCAGCGCGAAGGGGTGGATTGCTACCGAGTCTACGATGCCGATCTGCCGGAATACGCCGCCGCCGTGGATCTGTACCACGCTGAACAACTGTGGGCGGTGGTGCAGGAATATGCTGCGCCGGCCAAGTTGCCGGATGAGGTGGCGGCCTATCGTCTGCAGCAGGTTGTTGATGCGGTCAGTCGCGTGCTTGAACTTCCCGACGCACAGGTGGTGGTGAAAACGCGCCAGCGTCAGCGTGGGCAGGCTCAGTATGAAAAGCTCGCCGGAGATGGCCGTTTTCATGTGGTCAAGGAAGGTGGCCTCAAAGTACTGGTCAATTTCACCGACTACCTCGACACCGGACTGTTTCTGGATCATCGCAGTGTGCGTGCCGAGCTGGGGCGTCAGGCCGAAGGCTGTCATGTGCTGAATTTGTTCGCCTATACCGGCGTGGCCACCTTGCATATGGTTGCCGGCGGGGCCAGATCCAGCACCACGGTGGACATGTCACGCACCTATCTGGATTGGGCCAAGCGCAATCTGCTGCTCAACGAACTGCATCAGGCGCAACATCAGTATGTGCAGGCTGATTGCCTGAACTGGCTGGCCGAACAAGCCCAGGACCCGGCGAGTAAGCGTTACGGACTGATTTTCATGGATCCGCCAACCTTCTCGCGCTCCAAACGCATGCAGGACACGCTGGATATCCAGCGCGACCACGTCACCCTGATCCGCCAGGCCGTGAGCCTGCTGCGCCCCGGGGGACAGTTGTACTTCTCCAACAATTTCCGACGTTTCAAACTGGATGAAGCGGCCCTTGAAGATCTGGACATCACAGATATCACCGCGGCGACGCTGCCGGAGGATTTCAAGCGTCGACCACGAATCCATCACTGTTACCGCATGAGGCGCCGCTAACGGAACAATTTGCAGGATTCTTGCGTGTAGTCGTCAGGCGCCCAGTGGGCGTTATCAATAAGACTTTGGGGAAAATCGTGAGAACTTCGATTCGATGGGCGGCAGCTGCTGCGGTCCTGCTGTGGGTGGGCGGAGTATCCGCTGACGAGATCAAGATGGCGCCGCAACTGCTTGAGCGCGCCGCCAGCGGTGCCGTCAGCGTTGTGGTTGAAATGGCAGAACAGGCGGATGTGTCCGGCGCTGACGCGATTCGCGACAAAAACGCCAAGGGTGCTTTTGTGGTGAGTCGGCTGAAAAGCCATGCGAGCAGTAGCCAGGCACCGGTGCGTACCTTGCTGGATACGCTGGGGATCAGCTACAAGACCTATTGGCTGGCCAATGTGGTGCATCTCAAGGCGGGGGCTTCAGTGCTCAATGAGCTGGCTGAGCTGCCTGCTGTGCGGGCCATCCACGCTGTGACCGAGCCGGATTTCAGCAAAGCGCCGGCACCGATGAAGGCGTCGCTTGAGTCCAAGGCTGAAGACAGCATCGAGCCGGGCCTGCAGCTGGTCGGTGCGCCGGCTGTATGGGATCTGGGCATTCGTGGTCAGGGCGTTGTGGTTGGCGACCATGACATCGGGGTGGAGTGGGATCACCCTGCGCTGATCAATCAGTACCGTGGCTGGGATGGCCTGAGCGCGGACCACAGCTACAACTGGCATAACGCTTTTGGTGCGGCTGATCCATTCTGTACCGATGCGGCCGTGCCTTGTGATTCACATGGTCATGGCACCCATACCACCGGCACCATGGTCGGTGATGACGGTGCCGGCATGCGTATTGGCATGGCGCCGGAAGCCGAATGGATGGCCTGCCGCTCGCTGCTCGACCCGGTGGTCGGGGTGGGCACGTTGCCAACCTACCTGGATTGCATGGAATGGTTTGTTGCGCCGTATCCGGCCGGTGAGCCGGAACTTGCCGACCCGACCAAAGCACCGGACGTGATCAACAACTCCTGGGGCTGTGTCGAAGGCTGTCCGCCGGACATTCTCAAGGCCGCCAACGAAGCGACCGAAGCGGCCGGCATCGTGCAGGTTGTTTCGGCTGGCAATGATGGTCAGGGCGAAGGTCTGAGCTGCTCCACGTTGCTGTTCCCGCTGGGCATTTATGAAAGCAGCTTTACCGTTGGTGCATCAGATTTCGATGACCAGATGGCGAGTTTTTCCAGCCGTGGCCCAATTGCCTCGGATCTGTCGTTCCGGACCAAGCCTGACATTACGGCGCCGGGCGTGAGCGTTCGGTCTTCCACCATCAACGGTGAATATGCGTCGTATTCAGGCACCAGCATGGCGGGCCCGCATGTGGCCGGTCTGGTCGCTTTGCTGATTTCGGCTGAACCCGAGCTGCGTGGTCAGGTTGCGCTGATTCGTGAAATCATCGAAAGCACGGCCATTGCGCTGGATACCGATGAGGTTTGTGGCGGTACCGCCGAGGGAGAAAAGAGCAATGTCTACGGCAGTGGTCGTATCGACGCTCTGGCCGCCGTGCTGGCCGCGCCGGCCGCAGCCGGCGGCAGCGTGGGTTCAGGTGATGGTGTCACCGGTGGTGGCACCTCCACCGCGGCGCGTGGTGGCGGTGGTGCGATCTCGCTGTGGCTGCTCAGTCTGCTGATGCTTGCGCGGGTGTGGCCGCGTCGCCGCTAATAAAAGCCTGACTCAGTTTCAGGCTGTCAAACAAGCCATTTACCAACTGTTCGGCCTGGCTATCCAGGTCGAACAGGTCCGGGGCAAACAGCCAGTTGGTTAGCAGGCCCCGGATCCAGGCGTGAATCGCCAATGAGGCCGTGCGGGTATCCAGCCCGCGCGGCAATTGGCCGCGCTGAATTGCGTTTTCCAGTGTGCGTTGGGTCCGATAGACCGCATCGCGATAGTACTGGTTGTGCAGTTCGATGATCGGACCCATGCACTCAATCTGCTCGCAGCGCAGGAACAGGATGTCGAGTACGCGCTGCTGATGCGGGTCCGTTACGGTCTGTCTGAGCACCGTGACCAGCAGTTTGTGCAATTGCCCGAGCGGATCGGGCTCTTCAGGGTTGGCCGATTCCTCACCCAGCGCCTGAATCGGCGTATGCACGCGATCGTACATCTGCGTGAACAAATCCACTTTATTACGGAAATGCCCGTAGATCGCACCGCGGGTGACACCGGCTGCAGCCGCAATGTCATTGAGCGAGGTGTGCGACACCCCCTGTTTGCGGAATACGCATTCGGCGGTGTCGAGAATCAGTTTGCGGGTTTCCAGCGCTTCGGCTTTGGTTTTTCGGGCCATTTCTAGGTTGTTGTCATGCCGCCATGGGCGCCGATTGCATTCGGGCCGGGGACATCATGGTTGCGTGTGCAGAAGGGGAGGTCAATTTATCTTGTATACATGCATGAATGTATATAAAGTAGCACAATTCCCGCCCTCCCAGATGTTTGCCATGTCTTATCCCCGGATTTCGGCACGTAATTGCCAACGCCTGCTGGCAACGCCTATTGCTGCCTTGATCGCCGCCACTGCGACCCTGCTGATGCTCAGTGCTTGCGGTGGGCAGAGCGATGCACCCGCCAGTGCGGCCAAGCCTGCATTGGAAGTGGGCGTGTTCACATTGCAGCCGCAGGCGGTTGAGGTCACCACCGATCTGCCCGGACGCACGAGCCCGTTTCGTGTCGCCCAGGTTCGTCCACAAGTGGGGGGTGTGGTTCAGCGGCGTGCTTTTGACGAAGGTGGTCGGGTCGAATCCGGTCAGTTGCTGTATCAGCTCGATGACAAGGTTTATCGCGCCCAGGTCGAGCAGGCCAAGGCCGAGTTGGACAAAGCCCAGGCGACCGTGCAATCCGTCGATGCCAATACCCGGCGTATTCGCGAGGTGGTGGCCAGCGGTGCGGTCAGCCAGCAGGAATATGATGATGCTCGTGCCCGTCTGGCCGAAGCCAAGGCCGATGTAGAGCTCGCCCGCGCTCGCCTGCAAGCCGCACAAATCGACCTTGAGTACACCCGAATCACGGCCTCTATAGACGGGCGTATTGGGCGTTCGTTTGTCACCGAGGGTGCACTGGTGACGACCAATCAGACCGACGAACTGGCCCAGATCACCCAGCTCGATCCGATTTATGTGGACATTCCGCGATCCTCTGGTGAGGTGCTGGCATTGCGCCAGGCTTTCGCCGAAGGGCGCCTGCAGCAAGCCGACAGCGGCCGCACCGAGGTTCGTTTGCTGCTTGAAGATGGCTCTGAGTACAGCCACGTTGGCGAACTGCAATTTTCCGACGTCACGGTGGATCGTGATACCGGTAGCGTGACATTGCGCGCCATTTTCCCCAACCCGGATCATCAATTGCTGCCCGGCATGTATGTGCAGGCGCGAGTGGCCGAGGGGATTCAGCAGCACGCCCTGCTGGTGCCACAGCAAGGGGTTACCCGCGATCGCCAGGGGCAGGCCATTGCCTACCGCGTGGGTGATGACGGCACGGTGGAAAAACGTGTTCTCTTGGCAGACCGGGCCATCGGACAGTTCTGGTTGGTCAGCCAGGGCCTTGAGCCGGGTGATCAGGTTATCGTCAATCAGTTGCAGCGGGTCCGCCCAGGTGATCTGGTTGCACCGCAGGATGCGGGCATCTCGCCTTTTCCTGCTGCCGCGCGTCGCCTGAATGCGGCGAATGAGGCCAGCAATGGTTAATTTCTTTATCGACCGGCCAATCTTCGCCTGGGTGATCGCAATCACGATCATGCTGGCCGGAGCGCTGGCTTTGCGCACCTTGCCGGTAGAGCGCTTCCCCACGGTGGCCCCGCCATCGGTGGAAATTCAGGCCCAGTATCCCGGCGCATCGGCTCAGATTTTGACCAATTCCGTGACCCAGGTCATCGAGCAGCAGATGACCGGGGTGGATGGGTTGCTGTATATGGGTTCGAGCAGCGATTCCACCGGCAACGCCCGCATTGCACTGACCTTTGAGCCCGGAACCGACCCGGATATTGCTCAGGTCCAGGTTCAAAACAAGTTGCAGTTGGCCGAGCCGCGTCTGCCACAGGCCGTTCAGGATCAGGGTGTGCAGGTGGTCAAAGCCAACTCCAACTTCCTGATGGTCATGGCCTTGATTTCCTCCGATGGTCGTCTTGGGCGTACCGATCTAGCCGACTTCATCGCCGCCAATCTGCAGGACCCAATTGGCCGTGTCACCGGGGTCGGAACAACCCAGCTGTTCGGCGCACAGTATGCGATGCGGATCTGGCTGAATCCGTCGCGTCTGACTCAGTATGAGCTGACTGTCAGCGATGTGATCTCGGCCATTGAAGTGCAGAATGCGCAAGTCACGGTGGGCCAGCTCGGCGGCCTGCCGGCAGTTGCAGGCCAGCAGCTCAACGCGACGATCACGGCACAGACTCGATTGCAGTCGACCGAGCAGTTTCGCAAGATTCTGATCAAGACCGACAGCGATGGCGCGCGCGTCACGCTTGGCGATATTGCCCGGGTGGAGCTGGGTGCAGAGGACTACAGCATCGAGTCCTATTATTCGGGGATGCCGTCATCCGGGCTGGGTATCAATCTGGCGCCGGGCGCCAATGCGCTGGACACCGCACTGCGCGTGCGCGAGCGCATCAAGGAGTTGCAGCACTATTTCCCCGAAGGGGTGGAAGTGCGCTTTCCCTATGACACTACGCCGTTTGTCAGCACGGCGATTCATGAAGTCTACAAAACGCTGTTTGAAGCGGTGCTGCTGGTGTTTCTGGTCATGCTGCTGTTCTTGCAGAACCTGCGTGCCACGCTGATTCCGACATTGGCCGTACCGGTGGTCCTGCTCGGAACCTTTGCGGTCATGGCGATGGCCGGATTCTCGATCAACATGCTGACCATGTTCGGCATGATTCTGGCCATCGGCCTGCTGGTTGACGACGCCATCGTGGTGGTCGAAAACGTTGAGCGCGTGATGCATGAAGAGGGCTTGTCACCGCTTGAAGCCACGCGCCGTTCCATGCATCAGATCACCGGGGCGTTGGTTGGCATCGGGGTGGTGTTGTCGGCGGTGTTCATACCGATGGCCTTTTTCCCCGGTTCAACCGGTGCGATTTACCGCCAGTTCTCGCTCACCATCGTGACCTCGATGGGCTTGTCGGTGCTGGTTGCACTGGTGTTCACGCCCGCCTTGTGTGCGACGCTGCTCAAAGCGCCCAAGCCTGGGCAAGACGGTGCGCTCAAGCGCAGCCTGGGCTGGTTCAATCGTGGTCTGGACAAGAGTACCCGTGGGTATCAGAACGCGGTGCGTCATACCGCCGCGCGAACCGGTCGCTACACCCTGGTGTACGTGGTCATTGTCGGCGTGCTGGGGCTGCTGTTTCTGCGCTTGCCGACCGCATTTTTGCCGGAAGAAGATCAGGGCCTGTTGTTGACCCAGGTGACCTTGCCGCAGGGCGCGACTCAAGAGCGAACCCTCAACACCATGAGTGAGGTCGGCGACTACTTTGCCAGTCTGGACAGTGTTAAGGGTGCATTTACCCTTGCCGGGTTCGGCTTTGCCGGGCGCGGGCAGAATGTGGGTCTGGCCTTCGTCAATCTCAAGCCGTGGGATCAGCGTGATCCAGACACACAAAGCGCCATGGCGATTGTTGAAGGTACGCGCGGGCCGTTCTCGAAAATCAAGGACGGCATGGCCTTTGCGTTCAATCTGCCGTTGGTGCGTGGGCTGGGTAACGCCACCGGTTTTGACCTGCAGCTGCAGGATCGTGGCGGGATAGGGCATGAAGCACTGAGTGATGCGCGCAGTGAACTGATCAGGGCGGCCAACGCCAGCCCGATGCTGGCCAAGGTGCGCGCCAACGGTCAGGAAGACACGCCGCAGTACCGCATCGATATTGATTACCAGAAAGCCCGTGCGCTGAGCATTCCGCTGTCCGAAATCAGCCAGATGCTATCGGTTGCCTGGGGTTCGCGCTACGTCAATGACTTCCTCGATAACGGTCGGGTCAAGCGTGTGTTCCTGCAAGGTGATGCGCCGTATCGCATGCTGCCGGAAGACTTCAATCATTGGTATTTGCGCAATAGCCATGGTGACATGGTGCCGTTCAGCAGCATCGCAAGCGGCCGCTGGGAATTCGGCTCACCGCGACTGGAGCGCTACAACGGTGTGCCGTCCATGCAGATTCTGGGTGAGCCGGCTGAAGGCTACAGTTCCGGGCAGGCCATGCAGGAAATGGAAGCTTTGGTGGCCACACTCGATCCGGGCATCGGCTTCGAATGGACAGGCGTGTCCTTGCAGCAACAGCAATCCGGCTCGATGGCGCCGTATTTGTACATGATTTCCATCATTGTGGTGTTCCTGTCGCTGGCCGCGCTGTATGAAAGTTGGACGATTCCGTTTGCGGTGATTCTGGTTGTGCCGTTGGGCGTGCTTGGCGCGGTGCTGGCGGCGCTGTCACGGGATCTGACCAACGATGTGTTTTTCCAGGTCGGCATTTTGACCACCATCGGTCTGGCCGCGAAAAACGCGATTTTGATTGTTGAATTTGCACGTGACCTGCAGGCGCAGGGGCGTGACATGTTGTCAGCGGTACTGGAGGCGGCACGTATCCGCCTGCGTCCGATTCTGATGACTTCGATGGCGTTCACCTTGGGGGTGACTCCGTTAGCGCTGAGCTCCGGCGCGGGTGCCGCGGCCCGTGTGGCCATCGGCACCGCGGTGGTTGGCGGAATGCTTGCCGCAACATTCTTGGCAATATTCTTCATTCCGCTGTTTTACCTCCTGGTGACCCGCTGGGCTGGCCGTCGTTCCCCCGCGACCCAGCCCGTTACCGCAGGCAGTTAACCCCACTGTCGCGGTAAACTTGACGCGGACCACCCCCCTATAGGTGGTCCGCGTTTTTTTCGACTCCTGCCTATGCCCATACTTCCCCCTGGTTTTGCCCGCCATCGCTGGACCGGCTTTACGCTGCTCGCAGTGACCTTCGTGCTCGGTTTTTTTCATCGTATTGCGCCGGGCGTTGTTGCCCCGGATTTGATGGCCAGCTTCAGCATTTCAGCCGCTGCGCTGGGCAGTCTGGCAGCGGTTTACTACTACATCTATACAGCGTTTCAGATTCCTGCCGGGATCCTGTCGGACACCCTGGGCCCGCGCTACACCGTCGGTCTGGCCGGATTAATTGCGGCAATTGGGGCGGTGATGTTCGGAATGGCCGAGGATTTCGCCACGGCCTCGGCCGGGCGCATGCTGGTTGGCCTTGGCGTGTCGTTCACCTTTGTCGGTTTGATGAAGTTCAACACGCTGTGGTTTCCGGAAAAACGCTATGGCCTGATTTCCGGTATCACCTTGCTGATCGGCAACGCTGGCGCAGTGCTGGCCGCCACGCCGCTCGCTCTGGTGCTGAATTTCGCGACCTGGCGTGAAGTGTTTGTCGGGGTTGGGTTCATCGCCGCGCTGCTCGCCATTTGCACGCTGCTGCTGTTGCGCAACCACCCCAACGATGCCGGCTATCCGGACATCCAGACCCTGCAGGGCTTGCCGCCGCATCCGCCGGCGCATCGTCACTGGAGCCGGGAGTTGTATGGTGCTCTGAGCAATCGCCATGTGTGGCCGGTGTTTGTGGTGATGTTTGGCATCGTCGGAACCGCACTGGCCTTTGTCGGCTTGTGGTGCGTGCCGATGATGCAGGATGTGCACGGGGTTTCGCGGACCACGGCAGCAAATTGCGCCACCGTGATGTTGATTGCCACCGCCATCGGATCCTTTTTTGGCGGCACCGTGTCGGATGCGCTGGGCGAGCGACGCCCGATGGTGGTGGTGTGCGCGTTGGGTGTTTTGGCCAGCTGGCTGGGGCTGATTTTCCTGCCCTGGACGCCCGGATGGTCGGCCTGGTTTCTGCTCGGTTTGCTCGGACTGTGCGCTGGCGGCAGCACCGTGACGTACGCGGTGGCCAAGGAAGTTGCGCCACCGCTGTTCGCTGGCATGTCGATCGCGGTCGCCAACACCGGCCTGTTCGCTGGTGCGGCTGTGGCTCAGCCGCTGTTTGGCTGGGCCATGGACATCCTGTGGCAGGGCGATATGGTCAACCAGCTGCGAGTCTACGAGTGGATTGATTACCGTCGTGGCCTGTATCTTTCAGCGGGATTGGCCGGGCTGGGATTGCTGTTCAGCCTGCGTCTCAAGGAAACCCACTGCCGCAATATCAACTGGAAACCCGCTGACCATGGTTGACCACGCCGAACTCGAACTCTTCCGCGACAATGTCCGTCGCTTCTTTACCGAGGAAGCCCAGCCGCACTACGAACAGTGGGAAAAAGACGGCATTGTGCCGATGGCGTTCTACCGCAAAATGGGTGAAAACGGTCTGCTGTGTGTGGATCAGCCAGAGGCCTACGGTGGCATCGGGGCGCCGTTTGATTTCTCAGTGGTGGTGCTTGAGGAAGCTGCGCGCATGGGTTTCATGGCGCTGGCCAGCAACCTTTCAGTGCATTCGGATATTGTCGCGCCTTACATCTTGCACCTGGGCAGCGAGGAGCAGAAGCAGCTCTACTTGCCGCGCATGGCCAGCGGCGAATGCATCGGTGCGATTGCCATGACCGAGCCGGGTGCGGGTTCCGATCTGCAAGGGATACGTTCACGCGCCGATGGCGACGGGCAGGGTGGCTTTGTGGTCAACGGCGCCAAGACCTTTATCACCAACGGGCAGAATGCCGGTGTGGTGGTGGCTGCGGTCAAGACCGATATCAATGCCGGGGCCAAGGGCACCAGTCTGTTCCTGCTGGATACCGACCAGCCGGGGTTCTCACGCGGGCGCAATCTGGAGAAAATCGGCCAGCATGCGGCCGATACCTCGGAACTGTTCTTCAAAGACATGCAGGTCGGTGGCGACAAGCTGCTGGGTCGGCAGGGGGGCGGTTTCGGCCATTTGGTTGATGAACTGCCGCGCGAACGCCTGGTGCTGTCCGCGATGGCGGTGGCTCATGCGCGCGGCGCGCTGGAACGCACGCTGGCCTATGTGCAGGAGCGCAAAGCCTTCGGTCAGAGTATCGCCAGCT
>JBFKEC010000073.1:0-12854 GCA_041619315.1 Oceanococcus sp.
GCTGATGATTTGCGCGCATGGCGGCCGCTGATCCCAGGCTTCGACGCGCTGCGCCTCGGCGCGGAAGTTGCCCAGCTCCAACACGCGCGCGGCGTGGCGTTGAAAGGCCACTTTCTTGTTGCGACTTTCCAGACTGATCACCTCAACATCGGGCCGGGCCAGCGCGATCAGCAGGCCGGGCAGACCGCCGCCACTACCCACGTCCATCAACAGTCCCGAATGCACATAAGGCAGCACGCTGAGCGAATCCAGCACATGCTGAACCAGCACCTCGCGCGGGTCGGTAATGGCGGTGAGATTGATGCGCCGGTTCCAGTGCAACAACGCCTCGGCATAACGCAACAATGGATCTGCCAGATTGTCATCCAGCCCCAGCGCGCCCAGCCCTTCGAGCAGAAACGCCTTTTGCGCCTGCATCAGCGAGCCAACAGCGTGGCGTTACTCATCCACGTCATCAGCATCAATCTGCCCGCTCAAACGGCGCCGCACATGCGACCAGCTAATCCCCACCGCCATGACTGCGGCAATCACGAATATGGCCAGATAGCTGACCACCCGCATTGACTGCATGTTGACCAGGTTGAAATCAATCATCACCCACACCAGGCAGCCGAACAACGCCAGCGTCAAAAGCATGCCGATAGGGCCGAGTGAGCGCAGCGTGGCGCGGATGTAGATGGTCCAACCCACGGCAAGCAACACACCCGCCAGCGCCTTGAGCGCGATCATCTGCGAGACATCCCGCGAGACCCAGTGCACAAAAGACCAGCCCTCGGGGTTATAGGTCAACAGGACCAGCAACAAGGCAAAGACAAAACGCAGGGCGAAACCACCCCAACCAAATGACGAACTGGCCATGCTCAGGCTCGTGTAGACGAAGCCCTTAAACGTACCACACGCTTGCCCTCATCCTGCTCGCGGCGTGTTTCTCCGCGATCCTTCATGCGCTGCAGACAGTCTTCAAAGGTGCGCGATATCACGCTGGAATTGCGGATGCGCTCAATCTGCGGCCAGGTGCGGCGCTCGCCGGAACGAATGAAATGGCGCATATCCTCTTCATTCGGGCTGGACAGCATGCGCATCAGTTTCTTCGGATGCTGGCTGGGGAAAATGTTGATATCGCCAGAAAAGCGCTGATTGGTCAGGGCCAACAGCTTTTCCGCCACCCGCCACCAGCCTTCCGGATCCATGCGATGGCGCGCGGTTTCGACGATGTGCTTGCTGTACACGCCGTAGCTGCTGCGCGCCAGCTCCGAAACCAGCGACATCATGCCGGTGGAATTTCGCACACGGTCGTCTTTCATGAAGGGCACGACATGCGGATTGGTCTGACTGACGATGTAATGATTGACGTTGTGCAGTCGCGCAATGCGCAGCATCGGTAGATCGCTACGCAAGGTGCCATCCTGCCAGCGCTTGCTCGGCATGTAGCCGACGATATCGCCATCAAAACTCTTGGCCTGCAACATGACCGGCGGAAACACCCCGGGAATCGCACAGGACGCCAGCGAGGCCCGATTGATCATCACATTCGGCGCGGTCAGGTAATTGAGCAGGCGACCATGCTGATGCGGCTCGATCGGCGACACGGTGATGCCGACTATCCGACGAGTACGTTCGAAAGCCTCTTCGAAGGTGTAATTGCCCATGTTTTGCTGCAGGCAATGCCACAGCTGGCCTTGATCCATCAGCGAGCGATTGCGCATGGCACTGCGCAGGTCGAACAGTTTGAATGCATCCAGATACAGGCCGCCCGGCTCGAACATCTCGGCCAGTTCGTGATCGGTGCGGGTACCAACGGCGCCGGCGATAATCGAACCGGCACTGGAGCCGGACAGCACCCGCGGCAGCACGCCCTCGCTCCAGAGCGCCTTGATCACGCCCAGATGAAACATGCCCAGGGTGGCGCCACCCGACAGCATCAGCCCGGAGCGCCCGAAACTCGAACCCGTGCGCTTGAAAAAACGCACCTTGTCGTCCTGGCTAAAGTCGGGGAAGTCGGTGTCGCACAGGAAATTCAGACAGATCGCGACTTCGTGCAGATATTCCTCGATCAGCAGTTTGGTGCCGACCCGGCAATAGGTGTAAAGCTTGGGGTTGGCGATACCGCCAAGATTGCCGTGCAAACCCTCGTGCAGGGCATACACCAGCTCGCTGACCCGCTGCTCTTCGCGCAGCTGGCGCAACTCGTTAAGCCGCGCCCGAATCAGGCGGAAATCGTAATCGCGCGATGCATCATCAGCGCGCCATTCCGCTTTACCCTCAAGTTCATCCAGCTCCAGCGCGGCCTCCCGCCAGCTGCGGTAGTCCTGAGCGTTATCAAGATCACGCTGTAATCGTTTGCCCTTGCGCATGCACCGTCCGTTTATGTTGCAGTGCGCAAAACTAACACGCCTGAGGCCGCCGGCAAAGCGTCTTGGGCCGCCTGATCAGCCGCCAGGAACCTTGAGTTTCTGGCCCGCGCGGATGCGATTGATGTCATCCAGGTTGTTGGCGGATGCAATGGCGCTGACAGAAACGCCATATTCCCGGGCAATGGTTTCCACCGTCTGGCCCGAGCGAATGGTATGCCAGGCTATGGCCGGACGCCCCGTGGCCGGGACCTGCAGGCGCACACCGGCGCGCAGGTATTCAGGCCGGTCTATGTCATTGACGGCCTGCAACTGGCGCGCAGAAGTGCCATAGCGACGGGCAATCCCGATCAGCGTCTCGCCGCTGCGTACGCGGTGAATGATCGGGCGCTGACCGTTCGGCGGAATCTTCAGCGTCTGCCCGATGCGAATGAAATGACTGCTACTCAGCCCGTTGGCCTGGCGTATCGCGCGCACCGAAGTCCCGTACTGGCGAGCCAGGCCACTGAGGGTCTGGCCCGAACGTACGCGATGATTGCGGTAGTACACGAACTGGCGGCTGAACAGCTCAGAGTCATCCAAGCGCGCATAGGCCGAGCGGAACTGCTGGCCGTGGCCTGCCGGCAGACGAATGCGCCTTTTCGGCGGGACCAGCAACTCACCGCGCTGCACCGCGGTGGAAAAGCTCGGATTGAGTTCAAGAAAGCGCTCGGAATCCTGCCGGGCCAGACGCCGCAGGGTATCGAAGCGCACATAGTGTTCGGTGGTCACTTCCTCGAAGTGATTCGGTGCATCGCGCCGCAGCGGGCCGAAATACTTCAGCGCATTGGATTCCACCTCCAGCGCAGCCAGAAATTCGGCGTAGAAATTCTTGGCGGCAAAACCCCAGCGCGGATGATCGTAGCGTTCAATCAGATCAACCAGCGACTGCCCGCCGACTTCGTCCAGCGCACGGGCCAGGCCATAGCGGCCGAAATTGTAGGCGGTCACCGCCAGCGGCCAGTCCTGCAGCAGGGTGTAGTCGTCGCTCAGGTGCTGCGCGGCGCCTTCGGTGGATAGCCACGGGTCGCGCCGATCATCGCCAACTTCGTCATAACTCATGTAGCGCTTGGCCGTACCCGGCATGAATTGCCACATACCCGCAGCGCCGCTTTTGGAATAAGCGCGGGTGTTGAAGCTCGATTCAACCAGAGGCAGACGTGTCAGCTCGACCGGCAAGCCGGCATCGGCAAAGACTTTTTCCATATAGGGCAGATAGCGCCCCGAACGCATAATGGCGGCTTCGGTTTTTTCGCGCAGGCCCGCCTGTCCACGCAAATCCTCGGCAATGCCACGCAGACTGTCAGGCTTGAGCAGGCCATGAACCTTGAGCGTGTTGCGGATTGAGCGTTGCTCATCATTCAGCCCGGCAGCCGAGGGATCATCGGCCAGACGCAGCATCAGAGCGCGCAGCGCATCTTTTTCCTGCTCCTCGATGCGATGCTTGTGCATGCGCAACTCGGTTTCATCGAGCAAATCCACCACATCGGTGAAATCGAGAACCTTGTAGACCACCGACACGTTCTTGCGGTCATGAAGAATGATCTGGTGTTGCGAATATTCCCCGAACACGCTGCGCCAGAAGGCGATCTTGTGCTCCAGCTCGGGTGGCCGCGGAAACACATCCACCGCCGCGGCGGCCTGCAGCGCGGCAAGACTCAGCAACACCCCGCATAAAATCCGGGCGAAATGCAGAAACTGTCGATACTGGGGCTTGAACATGACTGACAATTTAACAAAAAAGCCCGGCAAAACCGAAGTCTTGCCGGGCTTTGTTAACAAATAACCTGATCAGGCGATACGACGTCGCCGCACCAGCCCGACAAGAGCCATCAGGATCAATCCATAGCCCAGTGCTCCACCACGTGGTGCCTGCTCGCTGTCACGGTCCTCGTCTTCATCGCTGACCTCGTCATCGATGATCTCATCGTCTGCGACGCTGTCACCGAACTGATACAGCTTGACGCCGCGTCCGAAGGTCCCGGCGAACAGCTTGCTGCTGTCACCTGGCTGCAGCACCAGCTGATTGACCGGCACGTTTTCCAGGTCGCCCAACGGAGCCCATTCACTGCCTTCCAGATCGCTGGAGATGAACACCCCGATGTCGGTACCAACAATCAGCTGTTCACCACGTTTGACGATCGCGGTGACATTGGTGTCCGGCAGGTTGCCCGAGATATCGCGGAAGTTTTCACCCGCATCATCGGAGCGGAACACATGGCCTTCACCGACATTCGCGTTCTCGTCCAGATAACCACCCGGCGCGAGCCAGCGTGCGGTGGAATATCCACCGAGCGTGACAAACACGGTTTCCGGCTGGGCCGCATCCATCTCAACACCATAGATGAAGCGATTGGGCAGACCATTCACGCTAGCCTGATGCCAACCATCCGAGGTGCCCGCAGCCGGCGGCACATCGCCGCCCACGTTGGTCGCCAGGCCACGCTGGAACTGGACGCCCGGGCCACCCACAACACAGGGGCCACACCAACCGGTGTAGATGTTGTCACCTTCCACGTCGAGCGGACGATGGCGGGCCTGATGGACGCTGCCACTAACCTCATCCACGCCCAGATCAAATACCTCGACCCATTCCGCATCGGTCGAGGCATTGAGGGTTTCAGCCACCTTGGAGCCGACCGCAACCAGATGATCGGCATTGCGCGGGTCCATCATGAACGGCGACAGGAAGTGAGCACTACCAACTTCGGCATCCGGCGCAATAAGCGCATGACCACGCCCACCATCGGTGGTCCGATTGATCGACAGCCCCGGGGTCTGCACGTACGCCACGTTGGAGTTGTCCGGATCCACAGCGGTCCACATGCCGTCACCCACATAGGTGCGGATCTGACGACCGGTGCCCGGCTCGATCTTGCCCGAGGCATTGTCCTGCAAACCGTAGAACACGGTGCCGTCCTTGGCCGCGGCGATGCCGTAGTTCATCAAAGTGTAGAAACCTTGATTGGCACCATCGCCCCATTTGTTGTTGGCAAAGTCATCGGTGATCGGGTTGCTGCTGTACTGCTTGTACACACCGCCATCACCACCGGCGAACAGCCACACCCCGCCGCGCTGCGGATCAGGGATGAAGATACCGTCGTGCTGGTCCGGGTGGGTGGTGGTGCCATTGATCACGCCATCATAGGTCGGGCACACCGGCACGGCCGGGCCGATCTGACCGACCAGGAACAAGCAGGTCTCGCCAGCGAAGTACGAACCGAATACCTCCCAGTCAAACGCCGGCAGTTGCTCAGCCACACCAACAACAGGCAACAGTGACAGGCCCAACTGCTGAATCGCCGCGTCCAAGCCGATGTCGGCGGTCAACTCAGCCAGAGTCTCCTGAAGAATCGGTGCCGGCGGCAGGCCGGACAATGTGTTTTTCCAGATTTCTTCCATGCCGAAGGCCACACGGGTTGGCGCATGCAACACCGGGTCGGCCAGGGTTGGGTCTGGCTGAATCCACAGGTCATACCAAGCCTGAACACCCGCCCCCACACCCAACGGAACGGTGGCGACCAGCGACGAACCGCTCAGGGCATTGGCATAGGTCAGATTGATGTCATCCGCCAGGCGCACCCAGTTGGTGCCAAAATCCTGCGACACGTAAATGCCATTGATTGAAGTCGGACTCAGGCCACCGGTGACGGTTTCACAAATAAACCGGGGGTCGCCATCCGGCAACTGGGAACAATCCAGCGGAATTTCCGGCAGTCCCTGATCCAGCGGCAGGTCGAGCAACGGCAGCCCGCCATTGAGCAGCACGGCATCTTGCACGATAGCGTAAACCACGTTGTGATCCTGCTCCGGCCCAATCGCCGCACCAAGCTCGATACGACCGATGCGCTCTTGCGGGGCAAAACCAATTGGCGGGATGCCACCTAGCGCAGGGATTGCCGGGGAATCAACGCGTTCAAAGGTACCCGGCTTGCCGTTGGGCGAACGGTACAAGCCATTGCCCGGCGACTGCGGCGTGCCATCGGCATACGGTGCGTTGCCACCGCGGAAACCCACGGCGGCCAGCACGGCGCAACCGTCAATCTCGCAGGTCACGGCGTCAAGAAGCAGATTGTCCAGCCCCAGTGCCAGGACCCCGCCCGGCTCCTGCACGACCACGTCAGAAACCACGTTGGCGAGCTGACACGGACCGGAGTCATCAACCACGCCGGCGCAGTCTTCAGACACCGGCAGGCCCACATTCACGAAGGTTTCGCCGGCATCTTCCGAACGGAACAGACCCTTGTGGGTCGCCGCGTAAACAATACTCGGATTGGACTGATCAACCGCAACGGTCGAAGCGCCCGCCGCATCCGGCACGCCCTCGGCCTGATGCCAGGTCAGACCCAGATCATCCGTCCAGTACGCGCCCATTCCGACATAGGTGTTACCACCCTGCACATGCTCGCCGGTCAGCGCAATCAAACGCCCGCCCTGAGCCGGGGTCCAGGCAATCGCCGAAGCAATAGTAATCGGCATGTTCTTGCCAATATCGATCCACTGATCAGCCAGCGTGCCGACATCACCATCAACCGCTTCGGTCATCCACACACCGCCGGTGCCGACCGCAGCAAACAGTCGCTGGTTAGCTTCGTCATAGGCGAAGTCATCAACACGACCAGCCACCGAAGGAATGCCGTCACGCGAACCATCAACATATTCGGCAATGGAAATCTGCGGCCCCTGACCATAGTTTTCCCAAATGCCATCAGCATTGGCGACATCCGCCTTGGAAGACTGCATTGCGGCCTTGTGCTCCACTGCAGCGCGCATGGCGCCCTGTGGAATCACGCCCAGCGGCGCGGCAGCGGCATCATCAACCACCTGCCCCCATTGACCGATTTCGGCCATGGATTCGGGAATACGGTTGTAGGCACAGGCCTGCTCACCGTAGGTTGCACGAATCTTGTCGGCAAAGTCATCGCTCAATGCCGGACTGAATTCTCGGGCATAGGCGACTGGATCAGTCATGCTGTAGCCAGGCGGGCATGTTTCAGCCACATCCATTGTGGAGCGGGTGTGCGGCTGACTTGCAAAATACGCCAGCGCCCCCCCGCCAATCAGCATCCCTGCTACGACGACACCAGGTCGCCGGGTCAACATCTGAAACATTATTGAACCCCCAAAGTTCATGTAAACGAGGGCTCGCGGACTTGGTGTGCGCAAGCCAACGACGGAGTATATCGCGTTATACACCAGTGCATATATAACGCGCTGAACCCCCAAGCAAAAACCGTTCCGAGCGGAACTCAGCCCGCGATGGCCTGCTCCAGGGTCAGCGCGCTGGTCCGGCCCAGCGCCTCAGCCACAGGCGGGCAGGTGATCTGGCCGTCATGCACATTCAGGCCAGCGGCCAGATTGGAGTCACGCCGCATGGCCTCGCGCCAGCCATGATTGGCCAATGCCACGGCATAGGGCAGCGTGGCGTTGTTGAGGGCAAAGGTTGAGGTGCGCGCAACCGCGCCAGGCATATTGGCCACGCAGTAATGCACCACCTCATCCACGATGTAGGTGGGGTCGGCATGGGTGGTGGCGCGCGAGGTCTCGAAGCAACCGCCCTGGTCAATCGATACATCGACCAGTACCGAGCCCGGACGCATGGCCGCAACCATCTCTCGCGTCACCAGCTTGGGCGCAGCGGCCCCGGGCAAAAGCACGGCGCCGACCACCAGATCAGCAGACAGCACATACTTTTCCACCGCATCGGCGGTGGCGAATATCGTGTTGAGGGTCGGGCCAAACTGATTGTCGAGTTCACCCAGACGGCGCAGGCTGCGGTCCAGCACGGTGACTCGCGCCTCCATGCCCATGGCCATGCGCGCTGCGTTGGTGCCAACCACCCCGCCGCCCAGAATCACCACATCCGCAGCAGCCACGCCGGCCACGCCACCCAGCAGCATGCCACGACCACCCTGCTCCATTTCCAGACAATGAGCGCCGGCCTGAATCGACATACGCCCGGCCACTTCGCTCATTGGCGACAGCAACGGCAGGCCACCACGGCCATCGGTTACGGTTTCATAGGCCACCGCTGTACAGCGGCTTTTCAGCAACGCATCGGTCTGCGCCGGATCCGGGGCCAGATGCAGATAGGTGAACAGCAGTTGGCCCGCGCTGAGCATAGCGCACTCGGACAGTTGCGGCTCCTTGACCTTGACCACCATGTCGGCCTGCTCGAACACGCTTTTGGCATCGTCCACCAGGCGCGCACCCGCACGCTGGTAATCTTCATCGAGCAAGCCTATGGCCGTACCTGCGTCACGCTGCACAATGACCTGGTGGCCGTGATTACATAACTCGCGCACGCTGCCCGGCGTCAGCCCGACACGATACTCGTGCACCTTGATTTCCTTGGGAACGCCAATCAGCATGCGAAGTCTTCCAGCAAAATTAAAACTATACATGAGTGCACTATGGGCAATCGACTGAGCAAACTCACCACCCGCACGGGTGACGCCGGCGAAACAGGCATCGCCGGAAATCGGCGGCTTTCCAAATGCCACCCACGCATACAGGCCATCGGTGACGTGGATGAGCTCAATTGCTGCATCGGCGTCCTGCGCAGCCATGCCCTGCCCGCGGCGCTGCAAGCGATACTCGAACGCATACAACAGGAACTGTTCAACCTGGGCGGCGAACTGGCCATGCCCGAATACAGCCTGATCAATCCGCAGCATGTTGACGCGCTGGAAGCCGAAACCGATCAATTCAACGCAGCCTTGCCGCCGCTCAAGGATTTCGTGCTGCCTGGCGGCGGGGCTGCTGCTGCCGCCGCACATATGGCCCGCGCGGTATGCCGCCGGGCGGAACGCAGCGTGTGGGCCGCGCATGCCGAGGAGGCCCTGCGCGCGCCGCTGGCGCAGTACCTCAACCGCTTGTCCGATTTGATGTTCGTGTTCTGCCGCGTGCTCGCACGCGAGACTGCCCATGATGAGGTGCTGTGGGACAAACCCGCACCGCCTCAATCAGGTCATCCAGCCCCCGATGGTAAGCAAGGCGAGTAGCGCAAGCAGAATCATCATGCTGCGCTCCAGCAGATTGACCGCACGATCCAAACACGCAGCCTGATCGACATCACCCTCCTCAGGGTCACGCAAGAGTGCCGCCAGCCCAACCTGCACCAGCAAAGGCCAGGCACTGCGTACCCAGTCTTCCGAGTATTGCGAACCACATTCACGCCAACGCGAGAACGCATCGTCGGCGCTGCCTGCCAGGGCATACAGCAGCGCCGCCGCACGCGAACTTGGCCAGGCCATGGCGCCGTGCAGCTTTTCCGCCAGATGCAAACTGGGATCATTGCGCCCGGCCTGGCCCAGATGACAGGCCACCGACGCGAGCATGCGATAAGCCACCGCACCAGGCAGGCCCAGCACGAAAAACCACAGCAACACGGCGAACCAGCGCTCATGCCCCTGCACAAAGCAGGCCGCAACCGGTGAACGCCCCGCGGTCTCTCCGGCATGGCGCATAGGACCGGAGACCAGATCGCGCAACAACGTTTCGGCACGCTCATGATCGCCACGCGCCACTGCGGTTTCGTAGCTGCGCACTTCTTCACGCAGATCACGCGGCCCCAGACAGGCGAGCAGGACGACCAGGGCCAGCGGCAGGATCAGCACCTCGCCGGCGGGTAACTCGACAATGGAATACTGCAATGTCGCAATCAGCAGCACCGGAACCAGCACGTAGAGCACCAGCGACCAGTTACGTTGCCCAATGCGCTTGTCGACCAGCCGAATCCAGCGATCCGTCAGGCTGTGCGCACGCCATTGCGGCGAGTAGCTGAGCACCCGCTCGAGGAACAGTGCAATGACAATCGCGATCAGAGTCATACTGGCAGTGTACCCCGAGATCACAAGCGCACAAGCATGAAAGACTTCGAACTCGATTCACGCCTGGAAGGCGATTGCCAATACGTTTTGGACTGGCCGCTGTGCCGCGTCTTGCTGATGCGCGACGCGCGCTACCCGTGGTTCATCCTGGTGCCGCGCCGCCCTGACCTGCGTGAGCTGTGCCAGCTCGACGATGACGACTACGCACAGTTCGGCAGTGAAAGCCGACGCCTGTCGCAGTATCTGCTGGACAGCACCGGGGCGCCCAAACTCAACGTGGCGGCACTGGGCAACGTGGTCGCCCAGCTGCACATACATCACATCGCACGCTTTCACGACGATGACGCCTGGCCCGGCCCGGTGTGGGGCGCGCTACCTGCGCGCCCTTATGCTGCGGACGATCTCGAGAAGCTGCTGACGATGGCTCGCCAGCAGCTCCCGTTCAGCTAGAGCTTAAACTGCCCGCGCGGCGGCCACAGCCTCGTCGGCGCTGACCTTGTGGCCCAGCTTGTTCATCCCGGCAGCGATCGCATTGATACAACGCTCGACCGCTTCCAGGGTGCAGCCGTGGCCCATAAGGCCAATGCGCCAGGCCTTGCCTGCGAAATCACCCAGACCCGCGCCGATTTCCAGATTGTGCTCATTGAGCAAATAGCTACGGAACTCGCCGTCATCAATACCCTCGGGGATTCCGATGGTGGTCAATGGCGGCAAACGCTCGGCCTGCGGCGGAATCGGCTGGATACCCAGCTCGGCCAACCCGGCAATCAGCGCCGCATTGACCGTGCGATGGCGCGCCCAGGACGCTTCCAGCCCCTCCTCAAGCACCAGGCGCAAGGCTTCATGCAGGCCATACACCGCATTAACCGGCGCGGTGTGGTGATAAGCGCGCTTGCCACCACCAGCCCAGTAGCCGCCGAGCAGACTGAAATCCATGAACCAGCTCTGCACCGGCGTCTTGCGCTTGCTCAAAGCATCCATTGCACGCTCACCAATCGTGATCGGAGCAATACCCGGAGGTGCGCTGAGGCATTTCTGGCTGCCGGCGTAGACCATGTCCAGCCCCCAGGCATCCACTTCAATCGGGCAACCGCCAATCGCGGTCACGCAATCGACCAGCGTGAGCGCGCCGTGCGGGCGCACCGCCTCGGCCAGCTGCTGACTGTTGCTTAGCACCCCGGTCGAGGTTTCTGCCTGGACCCAGCACACCAGCTTGAACGGCTTGCTCGCACCGAGCTTGTCGGCCAGCTGCTGTGGATCCACCGCACGTCCCCACGGGAATTCAAGCACTTCGACTTCGGCGCCGCAGCGACGGGCCATTTCGGCCAGACGCACACCGAACACGCCGTTCTGGCAGACCAGCACGCGATCGCCAGGCTCCAGAACATTGATGAGGCAGGCTTCCATGGCGCCGGTTGCCGGCGCCGAGAACGGCATGCTGAACGCATTCTCGGTTTTGAACGCCTGACGCAACTGGCCCTGGACCTGGTTCATCAGCTCGATGAAGGCAGGGTCAAGATGACCGATAGTCGGCATAGCCGACACTTGCAGAACACTGGGGCTGACCGGACCGGGCCCGGGCCCCATCAAAAAACGCTGGGGTGGTTGGTACATGGCTGTGCACAAGAAAAAAGGGCGGGGATTCTAACAGGTGCGTTACCATGCACGCCCTGTCATATCAGGTATGTCCATTTTGACAAGCTTGCGATCACGCGTGAGCGCCATGGCGCTACGACGGATTTTGCGCCCTAAGCTCAACCACCAGCATTCCCCCGAAGCGCAGCGTCGCGCGGTAGAAATGTTTGCCCGGCTGCAGTTCATGCCGCGCGATGTCACGGTTCAAAGCAGCCAGCTAGGCGGCCGCCCGACCGACATCCTGACCCCGAACAACGCCAGTGAAAATCGCGCCGTGCTGTACCTGCATGGCGGTGGATTTGTGGTCGGCAGCCCGCGCAGTCACCGCGTGCTGACGGCTTATCTGGCCAAGGCTGCCGGCTGCAAGGTTTACGCGGTGGACTATCGCCTGGCCCCGGAGCACGCATTCCCCGCCGCGCTCGACGATGCCGCGCTGGCCTTTCGCGAGCTGAGCGATACGCTGCCGGCAAACAACATTGCGGTGGCCGGTGATTCGGCTGGCGCCTGCCTGAGTCTCAGCCTGATGCTCAAGCTCAAGCAGCAGGAATTGCCGCTGCCTGGCTGCGCGCTGCTGTTCTGCCCGCTCACCGACCTGACCCTTTCAGGCGAAAGCATTCACCGCAATCGCCACGTCGAGCCGCTGCTCACGCGCGAATGGCTGGAAGTCAATAACGAGTACTACTCGGCCGACACCCCGCGCGACAACCCACTGATTTCACCAGTGTTTGCCGATCTCAGCGGTTTGCCGCCGATGCTTATCCAGGCGGCCGGCAATGACCTGCTACTGGATGATGCACGGCGCCTGCATGCCGCGGCGCGCAAGGTCGGAGTGGACTCCAAACTGGAAGTCTTCGCCGATCTTGGGCACGATTTTCAGCTGACACCTGACATGGTTCCGGAAGCCCAGCGCGCTATCGCCATGGCCGGTGCCTATGTGAAACTGCGGCAATAGCCGCGCGGGGAAAACGCTCATGACGATCGACGACACTGCGACACA
>JBFKEC010000074.1:0-12791 GCA_041619315.1 Oceanococcus sp.
GCTGGAAGGCTTCATTTTCGGCACGGTGCAACTGGGCGACCGCTATGTCAGCTTCCGCCTCGGTCATCAGGTGCTCAACTGGGGTGAGTCCGCACTGGTCCTCAATGGCATCAACTCGATCATCGCTGCAGATGCCTCGCAATTGCGGGTGCCGGGTGTTGATCTGTCCGAAGTGTTCATCCCGGCCGGCATGCTGTGGGCGTCGGCCGATCTGACCGACAACATCTCGATTGAAGGCTTCTACCAGTACGACTGGGTCTCCACCGAGGCCGATCCGTCGGGCAGCTTCTTTGCCAGCAACGACTTTGCCGGCTACAGCGGCGAAACTGCGGAAGTCGGCTTTGGAGGCTGTCCAGAACTGTCTGCACCGGGCACCTGCGCGGCCGCAGCAGGCGGCTCTGCTATCCCGCGCAAGGCTGACAACAAACCGGAAAATGGTGGTCAGGGCGGTGTCGCACTGCGCATCTTCGCACCGGTGTTAGGCGGCATTGATCTGGGCGTGTACGCGGCAAACTATCACAGCCGTCTGCCGCTGGTCAGTGGCTATGCCGCACCGTTGGGCTTTGAAGGCATCGCGACGGCTGGCGGCTACTTCGTTGAGTATCCGGAGGACATTTCGCTCTACGGCATCAGCTTCAACATGTCGCTACCGTTTGGTGGTCTGGCCCTGCAGGGCGAGTACAGTTACAAACAGGATCAGCCGCTCCAGCTGGAAGATGTGGAAGTTCTTTTGGCCGGCCTGCGTACGCCTCTGCCTTCACAGATCGGACCGTTTCTGCCGGGTGAGAAGATCCAGGGCTACCGCCGTCTGGATGTGAGTCAGTGGGACATTTCCACGACCAAAATCTTCGGCCCGTCGAAATGGCTGAAGAATGATCAGGCCCTGCTGCTGGTCGAAGCGGCGGGCAGCCATGTCCACGATATGCCCGAGAAGGATGAGCTGCTGTTCGAAGGCCCGGGCAGCTACCTGCCCTACAACCCGGTGGTTGCGGCTGCCGTGGGGCTGGTTGATGGCGATGGCCCGCAAACCCAGAAGGGTGGCTATGCCACGAGCTTCTCCTGGGGCTACCGCATTGCCACGCAGCTGACCTACAACAACGTGTTCAACCGCTACGTGGTGTCACCCACCCTGGTTTTCGCGCACGACGTCAATGGCACCTCGGCAACCCCGATCCTGAATTTTGTTCAAGATCGCAAGTCGCTGATCATGGGGGTCAAGGCGACCTATCTGAGCGTGTGGGAACTGGGTCTGGGCTATCAACGCTACTGGGGCGGCGGCAGCTTCAACCTGATCCGCGATCGCGACAACGTGTCATTGTCGCTGGGCTACAGCTTCTGATATCAGCTGGCGGCGCCGGTTACTCCGGCGCCGCTGCGCTATTGCGATAGCGGTAAAACGAGCCTGGATGAAAAGCCAGCGCACGGATGTCCTGATCGTATTGCGGCGGCCCCAGCTTGAGCAGGGTCTGCGAGTCGCGCTCCAGATCATGCATGGTGTAGCGCAGCAGCAAGGTGCGCTCACCGGTTTGGGTGATGGACGCGACATCGCCCAACAAACGTTTGGTCACGCCGCGCCCCGGCGATTCGAACTCCACCGCCAACAGCACACAGCTGCTTGCCGCAAAATCCGCGACCATGCGCTGATACGGTGATTCCTGTTCAGCAGCGGGGATCAGTTCCAGGCGCTGAGTGTCCAGCCCGCTGATTTTTCCACTTCCCAGCCAACGCGACTGGCCTTCACGCAAGGCGCCGTAAATGTCGCGGATATCGCGGTAGCTGAAATCTGTTCCCAAGATGCCCTGCTCGGCCATGCCGCCAGTGATCGGACGGACCCGCTGCAGCGCCGGCAAATACATGCGCATGTTTTCGCGCCCGGATTCATTCTGCCGCAGCAACAAGGCGGTGCCTGCAACATCCGACGGCGCGCTGACCAGAATATTCAGATTGACCCCTTGATCGTCACGCATTCCGGCCAGTTCGGCACCAATGCGGCGTTGGGCGGCACCATCCTGTATCACGTCAAACTCGGCAGCCTGCAAAAAGCTGCGCGTCGGCGCATTGCGCGCGGCACACTCAATCAGCGCCTGGGCTGGATCAACATCGCTCGCAGTGGCCTGGGCCAGAGTGGCCAGCGCCGCAACACCCAGCACTGCGCTGCAACGTTTCACGACTTGTCCCGCCCGTAATCATCTTCAAACCGCACGATATCATCCTCGCCCAAATAGGAGCCGGTCTGGACCTCGATCAGCTCCAACGGAATGGTGCCGGGGTTTTCCAGCCTATGGGTGGTGCCCACTGGAATGTAGGTGGATTCGTCCTCGCCGAGCAGGAAGCTTTCTTCTCCACGGGTCACGCGGGCCGTGCCCTTGACCACGATCCAGTGTTCCGCACGGTGATGATGCATCTGCAGTGACAACTTGGCGCCGGGCTGCACCACAATGCGCTTGACCTGATGACGGGCGCCTTCATCCACCCCTTCATAGGAACCCCACGGGCGATACACCCGCGGATGCTGCTCGGCCTCCGAGCGCTGCTCAGACTCCAGTTGCTTGACCACAGCCTTGACCTGCTGAACTTCGGCGACATCACTGACCAGCACCGCATCCTTGGTTTCCACAATGATGAGATCACGCGTGCCCACGGCAGCAACCAGCCGGTTCTGGGCCCGCACCAGCGTGTTTTCGGCACCCTGGAACAGCACGTCGCCCTGCCCCACATTGCCGTGCGCATCGCTCTCTCCCAGGGTGTTCAGATAGGTCCACGACCCGACATCGTCCCAGCCACAGTCCAGTGGCACCACCGCAGCGCGCTCGGTTTTCTCCATCACCGCATAGTCGATGGAATCCTCGGGACAGGCGGCAAAGGCCTCGGCATCCAGGCGCAGGAACTGGCCATCCTCGGATGCCGCCTCATGCGCAGCGCGACACGCCGCCAGCATCTGCGGGGCATGTCGCTCCAGTTCGTCGAGCAAAGTCTGGGCCCGAAAGACAAACATGCCGCCATTCCAGAAATAGCCGCCGTCATCGACATAGCTCTGAGCGGTGGCCAGATCCGGCTTCTCGACAAACCGATCCAGGGCAAACACGCCTGTGGCCTGCTCAGCCCCGACCTTGATATAGCCATAGCCAGTTTCCGGGCGCTCCGCACGAATACCGAAGGTCACCATCACGCCCGGCTCGGCCGCGCTTGCTGCGATCGCCACCGCACTGGCAAATGCGTCCACATCGGCGATGACATGATCGGAAGGGCACAGCATCATCAAAGTGTCCGGCCCGTGCTGCGCCGCCACCTCAAGCGCAGCCACTGCCGCCGCCGGCGCGGTGTTGCGCCCGACCGGTTCAAGCAGTATCCGTGCACCATCGTGGCCCATGCGACGCAGGTGCTCGGCGATGATGAAGCGATGGCTCTCGCCACCGATGGCCAGAAACGGCCCCACATCCGGTGCGCGCATTAAGCGCAACACGGTGTTTTCCAGCAGCGACCGTTCGTCAGTCAGTCGTAAAAATTGCTTGGGGTGAAATTTTCTTGAAAGCGGCCACAAGCGGCTGCCGGAACCACCGGCAAGCAGTACAGGAATCAACATTTTCGAGGACTTCTCGTCGCGTTTTGATGTCTCAGTGTAACCACCCCGGCGTTGTTTTGGCGACGCCGGGTCAACTGATTGTTCAAGCATGATTTTTGCCCGTATTTACACCACTTTTACCCAGCTTTTCCAGACTTATCCACATAGTTACCCACCGCGTTATAAACACAACATCTTGGGTTGACGACACCCCCACGACCCACTATATAGTGTGTTCATCACGTCGTTGCCGCACCAGATTCGAGCTGAATCTGGGGCGCGCATATCACGTGTATTTTGTTTAGTTTTAGTGCAGTCGCGCTGCACCTCCGGGGAGGGAAATCAGTATCCATGGAAGCCCAGATCAGTGAATCGGCGGAGCGCTCCAGCGCAACCCCCGCCAACGCAGACCAACAAACCGCTGACGTGAGCGCCACTGCGCCCGGCGGTTTCAAAGTCATTCGTCGCAATGGCAAGGTCACACCTTTTGACGCCAGCAAGATCAAGGTCGCGATGACCAAGGCCTTTCTCGCGGTCGAAGGTGGCGGCGCCGCGGAATCGCAGCGCGTCCACGAAGTGGTCGCCAAACTGACCAAACAGGTCACCGAAAAAATCACCCGCAACATCGACGTTGGCGGCACGCTCCACATTGAAGACATTCAGGATCAGGTTGAACTGGCCCTGATGCGTGCGGGCGAGCAAAAGGTCGCGCGCGATTACGTTCTTTATCGCGAGCGCCAGGCCGTCAAGCGGGAAGCCGAAACGGCCGCCAAGAAGCCGAATAAAGCAGAATCAGGCCTGAGCGTCACTGCGGCTGATGGCAGCCGTCGCGCACTGGATGAAGCGCGCCTGCGCAAGGTCATTGGTGAAGCCTGCGCAGGTATCGACAATGTCGACCAGGCGCTGGTGCTCAAAGACACCCTGCGCAACCTGTTTGACGGCATCGCTGAAAAAGACGTTGGCCAGGCCATGGCCATGAGCGCCCGCGTGTTGATCGAGCGCGAGCCGAGCTACACCTATGTCGCCGCCCGCCTGCTGCTCGACACTCTGCGCGCCGAAGCCCTGAGCTTTATTGCTGGCATGCCGGACTCCGCCACCGCCGAGCAAATGAGCGGCCGCTACGCCGAGTACTTCGATGCTTACATCCGTCGGGCTGCGGAGCTGGAGCTGGTCTCTGACGAACTGACCCGCTACGACCTGGCGCGCCTCGGTGCCGCCCTCAAACCCGAGCGCGACCAGCAGTTCACCTACCTCGGCCTGCAGACGCTCTACGACCGTTACTTCATCCACAGCGAAGATGACCAGCGCTTTGAATTGCCGCAGGCCTTTTTCATGCGCGTGGCCATGGGTCTGGCCATCAACGAAATTGACCGCGAGGGTCGCGCCATCGAGTTCTACGAGCTGCTCTCCAGCTTCGACTTCATGAGCTCCACGCCCACGCTGTTCAATTCCGGCACGTTGCGCCCGCAGCTTTCCAGTTGCTACCTGACCACCATCCCGGATGACCTCGACGGCATTTACGGCGCCATCAAGGACAACGCCCTGCTGTCCAAATTCGCCGGCGGCCTGGGCAATGACTGGAGCGCCGTGCGTGGTCTTGGTGCCCACATCAAGGGCACCAACGGCAAGAGCCAAGGTGTTGTGCCGTTCCTGAAAGTTGCCAACGACACGGCGGTCGCAGTGAACCAGGGCGGCAAGCGCAAGGGCGCTGTCTGCGCCTATCTCGAAACCTGGCACATCGATGTCGAAGAGTTCATCGAGTTGCGCAAGAACACCGGTGACGACCGCCGCCGTACCCACGACATGAACACGGCGAACTGGATTCCCGATCTGTTCATGAAGCGGGTCGCAGAGGAAGGCAACTGGACGCTGTTCTCGCCCAACGAAACACCGGACCTGCATGATCTGGTCGGCCAGGCCTTCGAGCAGCGTTATGTGGCTTACGAAGAGAAAGCCGCGCGTGGCGAAATCAAAGTGTTCCGCACCATCAAGGCGGTGGATCTGTGGCGCAAGATGCTGGGCATGCTGTTCGAAACCGGCCACCCCTGGGTAACCTTCAAGGACCCGTGCAACCTGCGTTCGCCGCAGCAGCACATCGGCGTGGTCCACAGCTCCAACCTGTGCACCGAGATCACGCTGAACACCTCGGCCGATGAAATTGCCGTGTGCAACTTAGGTTCGATCAATCTGGCCCAGCACATCAATGATGATGGCCTCGACACGGCCAAGCTCGAGCGCACCATCACGACGGCGATGCGCTTGCTCGACAACGTGATCGACTACAACTATTACAGCGTGCCCCAGGCTCGTCGCTCCAACATGCGCCACCGCCCGGTCGGCATTGGCATCATGGGCTTCCAAGATGCGCTGTACAAACAGCGCCTGCCTTACGCCAGCATGGACGCGGTCGAGTTTGCCGACCGTTCCATGGAAGCCGTGTCGTATTTCGCCCTGCAGGCCTCCAGCCAGCTGGCGCAAGAGCGCGGCAGCTATGCCACCTTTGATGGCTCACTGTGGAGCCAGGGCATTCTGCCGATCGACTCCATCAGCAAGCTGGAAGAAGGCCGGGGCGGCTACTTGGAAATGGACCGCAGCCAGACCCTGGACTGGGACAGCCTGCGCCTCCAGATCACGACCCACGGTCTGCGTAACTCCAACACCATGGCGATCGCTCCGACGGCGACCATCTCCAACATCTGTGGCGTGTCGCAGTCCATTGAGCCGACCTACCAGAACCTGTTCGTCAAATCGAACCTGTCCGGCGAATTCACCGTCATCAACCCCTATCTGGTCCATGACCTCAAAGAGCGCGGCTTGTGGGATTCGGTGATGGTCAACGACCTGAAATATTACGAGGGCTCAGTACAGGCGATTGATCGCGTCCCCGAAGACATCAAAGCTCTGTATGCAACCGCTTTCGAACTCGACTCTCGCTGGTTGATCGAAGCCGGATCCCGCCGACAGAAGTGGATCGACCAGGCGCAGTCGCTGAACCTGTATATGGCTCAGCCTTCCGGTCGCGCACTGGACAGCCTGTACAAGCTGGCCTGGGTGCGTGGTCTGAAGACAACCTACTACCTGCGCTCAATGGGTGCGACCCACGCCGGCAAATCCACCGAAACGGAACCAACTTCATCCAGCGCCGAGGATTACAACGCCGCCGCGGTCACAACCGGCGCCATGGCCTCAAACCGTCAGGAAGGCCCCAAGGTCTGCTCCATTCTCGAGCCAGACTGCGAAGCCTGCCAATAAATACGCCGCAACGGCCGGCGCCTCACAGCGCCGCGCCTTGCACGGCACCGCATTTCAAGGAAAGCAAACGATGTTGAACTGGGATGACCCCTTAAATTCTTCCCCGACTCCGTCACCCGCCTCCGCTCCGGCCGCCAAGCGCGAACCGTCCCCAGCCGAGGCCGCTGTAGCGAGAAGCGCGCTGGAATCTGCACAGACCAACCAGCCCATACCCGAGTCGGTCATCAGCGCCAAACCGGTGCGTGCCGAAGACAAGCGCATTGTCAACGGCATGGCTGACATCAACCAGCTGGCACCGTTCAAGTATCCGTGGGCGTGGAAGTACTTCCTCAACGCCAACAAGAACCACTGGACGCCGCTGGACATCAACATGGCCCAGGATGTTCACGACTACCACCACAAGCTGACGGTCGAAGAACGCCACGTGTACACCAACGTGCTGGCCTACCTGACCACGGCTGACATCCTGGCCATGCGCAATGTCGCCATTGCCGTGATGGAGAAGATGTCCGCCCCGGAATTGCAGATCTATCAAGCCCGGCAAACCTACGAGGAAGCCCTGCACACCTGGACCTACCAGCACTGCATTGAAACCATCGGCCTGGATCAGAGCGAGATCTACAACCGCTATCGCGTGGTGCCGGAGATCAACGCCAAGATCCGCATGACCCAGCAACGCCTGGATGCGGTTTGCAGCTCGGATATCGACCTGAAGGATCGTGAGCAACTGCACACCTTCCTGATGTCGTACATCTTCTTTGCCGCCGTGTTTGAAGGCAGCTGGTTCTACAACGGCTTCAGCCCCATCTTCGCCCTGCAACGCCGCGGCATGATGAAAGGCACCGCCGAACAGCTGCAATACATCATGCGCGACGAAGTGATGCACGCCAGCTTCGGCATCCGCGTGGCCAAGGCCTTGATGGAAGAGGAGAACATCCGCCCCGATCCGCAAGCCCTGCGCGAAATGTGGGATCAGGCCGAGGCCGCCGAAGCGGGCTATGCCAGCTACATCCTGCGCGATCCGATCCTGGGTTACTCCGCCGAGCAGCATGTCGAGCAATTCCGCCACATCGCCAATACACGGGCAGCGCAGCTGGGAGTCGAAAAACCCTTCCCGGGCGCTGAAGAAGCCCTGCCCTGGCTGGCCGAACAGGCCAATCTGCGCAAGGAGAAAAACTTCTTCGAAACCCGCGTCACCGAGTATCAGACTGGCGGCGCCCTGAATTGGGATTGATGTGAAGTGAATCATTAAGCGGTTCAAATGAAAGCATCCGGTGGTTCACTGAATGTCTTTTGTTCAAGCCGCTGCAAACTCGACCACTGGAGATTCATCTCCAGTGGTTTTTATGAGCCAGGGAGCTGGCTCAAGTTGACCCCTGACCTCTGGTCAACCCAAGAAGGCTTGGACATGAAGCCACAAGGCGACATCCGGTTCTCCGGTGTCGCCTTTTTTGTACTGCTGGTTTTGTATGAAACGTCCAGAGCAACCGCAACCAGACCTTGTGTGTGTCTTCAATCCACCTGAAGCGTGCGCTGACCGGGTTGCCATTTCTCAATATCGACCGCCACCAGCCCAATGCCCAGGTTGCGCACCCAACGCGCAGCGGCATCCAGGGTTGCCCAGGTCTTCACGCTGCCCTTGGTGGTGGAGGCCGTGATATCGCCAGTGTGCGTCACGGCCCTCACGTGAAAGCGCCCACCCAGCGCCACGATGCTGATCTTCTTTATGCCCCCAGCCTGCACAAGGGCACGCAGCGTCTTTTCATCCACGCTGGCCATCCTGGAACAACTCCGATTGCTCGGGAATTGCGATGCCTTCACGCTCGCAATGCTCGCGAATCAGCACCTCCACAAAGTTGGCGACACTTCGATGCTGCTGCTCCGCCGCAATTCGCACCACTTCCTTGAGTACGGGATCGATACGCAGATTCAGTGTGGCGGTCTTGTTGGGTGACATCGCGAGACTCTTTTTGGTGTGACGTAAATGTAACGCATTTGAGTAGCGCATGATGCGCTTTTCGATGCAGCCGCGTCGAGGTCGGCCACGGACGTGCCGACATCTGCGTTGACGCGCTACTCATACTGTGTACTATGTAGTACACATGACATTCGGAAGTTATATCAAAGCATCCCGGCTCGCACGGTATGAAACCGACCGGACCTATTCGGTCAGGCAAGTTGCCGCACGCATCGGGGTAGAGCCCGCCTATCTGAGCAAGATTGAACGCGATGTTGTGCCGCCCCCTTCCGAGGCCACAATTGTCGCGTTGTCTGATCAGCTCGACGTTGATGCCGACGTTCTGCTCGCCATGGCAGGCAAAGTTTCGAAAGAACTGCAGGCGGTGATTCGCAAGCGCCCCGCATTGTTCGCAAAGGTCTTGAGGGAGCTCCGGGATGTTCCGGATGGCGCCGTGCTGGAGGTCGTCCGCCTGGTACGTGACGGCGATTGGTAACAGAGGAATAGAACATGATCACGCTAGAAAACAACGCGCTGCAGTTTTCCTTTCCCGAGGTTCATGAAGACGCCACATGCAGCATTGCGTTTCAGAGAACGTTGCGGATTCCAGATGACAATCGTGCGTACCCACTCCCAGCGGGACTGGGCCATTTCCCCCAATTCCATGTCGATGACTTCGCAGCCAAGCTGCCCAAAGCCTGGATTCAACATGGCGGCACGCTATTGCCGATGTGGCAATCCGAGGCGTTGTGGATCGACTTCGGCACTTGGGGCGCAGACTATCCGTGCGCCGTGAAGATCGCGGCTGGCAAGATCAATGCGGTATCGGGCCAGCAATGGACACCCGAACTCCAGCGCGACCCACAGGACTATGTCGTCATCCCCACCCAGCCCTGGCTGGACGGTTTCAATGTTGCCAAAGGGCTCATCCGCCAGTTTGTCGCCATGCCACTGGGACAAGGTTATTCAGCAGAGGAACAGTTGACCGGCACAGCCGAACACGGTGGCATTCAAATCCTCGTGTACCCGATGAAGGCCACGCGGTGGGAACAGATCAAGCGCGCACGTGCAGCCAAGAGCTTTGAAATCAATTCAGACATCATGTTTTGCAGGAGCGCGTTCAACGAGGATGCCGACATGAGCCTGGCCCCGGGCGGACTCATGCGCCAGGAAATATACGATGACAACTACGGCCTCGATGCCTGGGATACCGACAATTGCGCGCGGTGCTTCGTCCACCTCCTGAACTCAAACCAGTTCCACGCCGTCACTGACCATTCGCCACCAACCAAACCGATCACGCCGGCCGAGTACAAACAGGCTGGCGTGCCGTGGTTTGACTACTACGCCGATGGCGCCAAGGCCATCGATGGCGCCGCGCCGCTGCGCGGCCTCAAAAGCGTGGCGGCCAAAATCATCGAGAAGGTTGGCAAACCCATGGCCCAGAACGACCCCATAGACATCACGTCAAGCAAGGTGCTGCACGCGCCCCAGGGCCAAACTGTACGTGAAGGCCGTTTCTAGCTCATGTATTAGCGCAGCGGCTGCAGCACGCACATGCTGACCAAAGCGGAATCGCCTTCAATATCCCGCGTTCAGTCAAGCGACCAGCTGTAAGGAATTAGCTGGCCGGATACGTAGAAGAACCCCTGTGCACCGTAGTTGCTGTAAGGCGCTGCGGTGCTGCCGGTTCCGCTGATTTCCAGGGTATAGGTCCCCTTCTCCACGGTGACATCAAGCTCCGCGGCGGTTTCGGTCTGCGGGTCGGCAGTGGCGACCAAGGCGCCATTTTCATCTTTGAGCGCCAGCTTGATGTCGAGCGAACCGTCGTACATCTGCGAGAACGCAACCCAGGCGGGCTTGACCGCGAGGCTGATTGAGCCGGCTCCGGTGCTGAACTGAAACACATCCACATCGTCCCGGTGTTCAATGACACCCTTGTTCTGGCGATAGCGGTTGTGCGGGTCGGTGGCCGTATTGGACGAAGCAATTACACCGAAATCATCGACCTCCAGCAGCGTCGCTGACGCTGCATCATTGCCGTGATCGTCCGGACGCAGACCGAGTTTTTCCTCAAGGATTGCGATGTCATCCTGACTATTGGTGGCTCCGGCATATTCCCCCTGACTCCATTGCGAGACCGGCGCCACGGGGTAGCCCATGATCGGGCTCCAGCGAATGCTGCCACTGCCATGCCCGGCGTAATATTCATCGTAGCTGCCATTCAATGACTGCCCGTCATGCAGCAGACCCATGTTATGGCCAATCTCATGCGCCGCGGCGTGGGCCTTGTGATGAACGCCACGGTAATAAGACCGGTCCGGGTCACTGTAGACAAATGCCGGCGATCGCTCGCGCGCGGTGCTGGTTGCGAAGGTGTTCAGATAGGCCACACCACCGGCTGAAAACGAAGGCAGGTTGGCGCCATCGACGTCGCGCGGCTCGGTAATCAGTGTGTGCTGCACCCGGTCATGCATAAAAAACGGGCGTTGGGTGGTGACATTCACGTTATAGGCCGAATAGTGTTCGGCAACGAAATGCCAGATACGCAATATCGCCAGACGCTCGCTTTCACTCAAGCTGTAGCGATCCTGATCGAGGCTGAACGGAAACGTTTGGCGATCATGGCTCCATCTTGTATTGCTCAGATACTCACCATCGAAATCAAGATAGATGACGTTCTGCGCCATAGGCAGGCTGTGCAGCGAAAACACATCCTCCTCCGAAGGAATCACCGCTTCACTCGGCACATCGCCATCGGCTTGATACAGCATGTCCAGTGGCAACATGCTCATCACCGTTGTAACGTCCGGCAGATCAAGACCGATCGCTTCGTTCAGATCGAATACATAACTTTCTGGCGGAAGATTGAGGTAGGGGCGCGTGAATGCCGGGCTTTCCGGCTGAATCAGATTGCCCACGTTGTCGGAACGCAGACTGTCCAGCAGCTGGTACGGCGCCGCCAGATTGACGCCCAGCATATTGAGCTGCTCTACGGCGATGTCGATAGCCGCATCGTTAAGCGGGGCCAGCATCTCATAGAGGTCTTTGGTCAACGGAACCACCAACTGCTCAGCTATCTCGTTCTTGCGCAGCGTGTCCGGATCCAGGCTCAGCACCTCGACTGCCCCCAGGGAAAGCGTGAAGTTATCCTGGTCCAACAACGCATGACCTAGCCCGGAGACTGCGAGCAAGGTGGCGCCAAGCACAAGTTTGTAATTCATTGGAACTCTCAAGGAGATGGAATAGAGGGGTAAAAAGCACGTATCGTGCCATCCGATAATCCGGCAAGCCCTCTGGCACGGGCTTTCAAGCCGGTTTCACACATGATCGCGCCACAGTGCAATCGCCGTCATCCTCTTAGCCAGACAAGGCCCTGGAAAGAACAACAAAGACCAGGAAACTGGGCACGATCAGGGTAACGATGAGCACGCCCGTCATCAGCAGCTGGAGTGCATACCCCCACCGCAGCGGCTGACCGAACGGCAGGAACAAACCAAGCAGCGCATACACCGCAACCATCAGGCCGAACAACACGGTGGCGATCCACAAATAGAACCCGCCCCTCGCCAGCTGCGGGTCATGGCGTAACACGCCCTCGACCTGATCGACAGCGCCCAAACGCAGGCTCACCAGCAACCAGATCAGACTCAGCCCGGCCTGCGCCACCAGCACCGCAACCACAAACGGTTTGCCGGCCTGCCGGCTGTGCCCCACCTGCAACAGTTGTGTTCGTTTACGCCACACAGCCCACATGCCGACCATGACCACCAGCGTCAGCACCACATGTCCGGCACCGAGCGTCGCACCGGCCAGGGGCGACAATGCAGATGCCAGTACCAGAAAAACCGCCGGGGCCAGCATGTAAACGCTTGCACGCAAACGCAGCGCGGGTGAACGCACCAGGTGATAACACGCCAGCAGCCCGACCACCGCCCACAATGGCAGGACAAAGACAAACCCGGCCAGCGCGGAAAAATCCGCACCACCGATCAGCGTGCGCAACGTCCAGATCGCAAA
>JBFKEC010000075.1:0-12769 GCA_041619315.1 Oceanococcus sp.
GACCACGTCGAGCTCGTTCTCCAGGCCCGAGCCGTCCTCGACCGTGATGACGCCTTCCTTGCCGACCTTCTCCATTGCGTCGGCAATGATCTTGCCGATGTCGAGATCGGAGTTGGCGGAGATGGTGCCGACCTGGGCAATGGCCTTGGTGTCGGCACAGGGCTTGGACATGCCCTTGAGCTCGGCAACAGCAGCAATCACTGCCTTGTCGATGCCGCGCTTGAGATCCATCGGGTTCATGCCGGCAGCAACGGCTTTCATGCCTTCGCGCAGGATGGCCTGGGCCAGAACGGTTGCGGTGGTCGTGCCATCACCGGCGATGTCAGAGGTCTTGGAAGCCACTTCCTTGACCAGCTGTGCGCCCATGTTTTCGAACTTGTCTTCCAGTTCGATTTCCTTGGCAACCGAAACACCGTCTTTGGTGACGGTCGGTGCGCCGAAGGATTTGTCGAGAACAACGTTACGGCCTTTGGGGCCCAGGGTTACCTTGACCGCATCGGCCAGGGTGTTCACGCCTTTGAGCATTTTGGCTCGGGCGGAATCGGAGAATTTGACTTCTTTAGCAGCCATTTTCGTTTCCTTAAATCTTATCTGTATTCAGTAATCAAGCACGCAGGCTCAGAGATTCCGAATGAGAGTGACGCCTGATGGCTGCGCAGGGAAAAGCGGATAGCTCAGGGCTTCAAGCGCACAAGCGAGCTTTTCACCAAAGGCAGCGCGCGCCAATCTCACAAGGACGCTCTTACTCAGCCACCGCCATGATGTCGTCTTCGCGCATGACGAGAAGCTCTTCGCCGTCAACTTTGACTTCGGTGCCGGAGTACTTGCCGAACAGAACCGTATCGCCGACTTTGACGTCAAGCGCACGGACTTCACCGTTATCCTGGACCTTGCCGTTGCCGACAGCCACGATTTCACCACGGGACGGCTTTTCAGCCGCGGTATCCGGAATCACGATGCCGCCAGGCGAAGTGGTTTCTTCTTCCAGGCGTTTGACGATCACGCGATCGTGCAGAGGACGCAAACTCATGTGTTCGATCTCCTAACGAAGAACTAAATTAATTATTAAAAAACAGCCACATAGGCTGATACACGTATACGCGGGGCATTTAGCACTCTCCCCATGTGAGTGCCAAAGTGGGGTTGCGCGCATGTCTTTCAAGGGCTGTTCAATAATTTTTTTAGGTCACGCAGACCTTATAAGGGCGAGCAGGCCCTGCTAGCCACAGAACCCAGCACCAACATACGCTGGCGTATGTTTTTCTTGATTCGCGCATGTAAATCCCTTAGGGTTTGCGCACATTTGTGCACTGCAGCGCAAAGCTCTTACTGGAGTACTCCTCTATGACATCCGTTCGCAAAGTCGCCATCGTCGGCGGCGCCCGTATCCCCTTCTGCCGTTCCAACACCGCTTACGCCAAACTGTCCAACCACCAGATGCTGACCGCTGCGCTGAACGCGCTGGTCGACAAATACGACCTGGCTGGCAAGGTTGTCGGCGAAGTGGCCGGCGGTACCGTGCTCAAGCTCAACCCACAGGACACCATGACCCGCGAAGCGGTTCTGGAATCCAAACTGGCCAATGAAACCCCGGCCTACGATGTGGGCCAGTACTGTGGCACCTCGCTGGAAACCGTCATGCTGGTGGCCAACAAGATTGCCCTGGGCCAGATCGAGTGCGGCATTGCTGCCGGCACCGACACCACTTCGGATGCACCGGTAGGCGTCAACGAAGGCCTGCGCAAAATTTTCATGCAGGTAAACCGCGCCAAAACGGGTGCCGAGCGGGCCAAGGCTCTGGCCAAGATTCGCCCCAAGCACGTGGTCCCGAACATTCCTCAGAATGCCGAAGCCCGCACCGGCAAATCCATGGGCCAGAGCTGTGAAGACATGGCCCAGGCCTGGGGCATTGCGCGTGAAGACCAGGATCAACTCGCCTACGAAAGCCACAAGAAAGCCGCTGCTGCTTATGAATCTGGCTTCTTCGACGATCTGGTGTTTCCGTGCAATGGCGTACAGCGTGACAACAACATGCGCCCTGACACCTCACTGGAAAAGCTGGCGAGCCTCAAGCCGGTATTCAGTAAGAGCGATGCCGCTACGCTGACTGCCGCCAACTCGACCCCGCTGACTGACGGCGCCGGTGCGGTGTTCCTGTGCTCGGAAGACTACGCCAAGAAGAACAAGCTGCCGGTACTGGCCTACTTCGTGACAGGACAGACGGCTGCGGTCGACTTCGTCAAAGGCAACGAAAGCCGTGACAACTTCGTGCGTGGCGCCGAAGGCCTGCTGATGGCACCGGCCCAGGCCGTGCCCAACATGCTGGACCGCATGGGCCTGACCTTTGACGACATCGATTTCTTTGAAATCCACGAAGCGTTTGCCGCACAGGTGCTGTGCACCCTCAAAGCCTGGGAAGACCCACGCTTCTGCAAGGAATACCTGGGCAAAGACAAGCCGGTGGGTGCCGTTCCGCGTGAAAAGCTCAACGTCAAGGGCAGTTCACTGGCAGTCGGTCATCCGTTTGGCGCCACGGGCGCACGCATCGTGGCCAACCTGGCCAAGATTCTCGAAGAAAACAAAGGTGGCCGCGGATTGATCTCGATCTGCACCGCCGGCGGCATGGGCGTGGCTGCGCTCATCGAGCGCCCATAACCGCGAGTGCCGCGCACGCTGCGCGGCATTAGCCTTGTACACAACCCCGCCCGGGCTCAGCCCGCGCGGGGTTTTCTTTTGCACAAACAAACACCTTGCGGCACTGCAACATTGGTGTCATGTGGACACCTTAGGATGCACCTTCCTCCGACCACGTGCAGTGCACCGCCATGGCAGAACCCGAATCCACAAAACGCGCAGAAGCCGTTACTCGCCTGTGGGAACTCAAACGCTTGTCTGACAAGCACACCGCCCAAGGCATGCCATTTGTGCATTTCAGCATGCTGCTCAGTGACCAGGTTTATCGTGAGGGCATCCTGTCCAAGGCCGAGCGCGCTCACGATCCCGCGCTTCGTAGTATGGCCAGCGAACTCAAGGCCCTTAAACTGCAGGGCCGCTTGCGTGAAGCCGCGCCAACCAACGGCGCCGCGCGTGCCTCGGCAGCGCTCTCGCCAGACGGCATTTCAGTCGGCTCCGGCGGTGGCGGCGGGTCCGGCAGCAAACCCAAAACCAGGATGCCCACCCTGCCCTGGCTGGCCGCAGGACTGCTCGGACTGGTGTTGATGGGCGGCGGCGTGTGGCTATTGAGCAGCACCGGCGGCCCCAAAACCATTGCGGTTGAAGACAACATCCTGCACAACACGGTGTGGAAAAGCGGCAACACCTATGTGCTGCCCAGACTGACTTTTGTCGAATCCAATGCACGTCTGACCATAGAGCCGGGCGTAACCATTCGCGGTGAAACGGGCTCGGCTCTGATCGTCACCCGCGACGCCAGCATCCACGCCCGTGGCCAGGCCGACCAGCCCATTGTATTCACCAGTGCCAGATCGCTGGGCAAACGTCAGGCCGGCGATTGGGGCGGCCTGGTTCTGCTCGGCAATGCACTGGTGAACCGTGACGCTCATATCGAAGGGATAGACCGCAGCGACAGCCGCGGTGATTTTGGCGGCAGCGATGCGAGCAGCAGTTGCGGCGTGCTCGACTATGTCCGCATTGAATTTGCCGGCTTCGAAATTTCCAAGGACAACGAACTCAATGGCTTGACTCTGGGCGGCTGCGGCGATGGCACCATCGTGCGCAATGTGCAGGTTCACATGGGCCTGGATGACGGTGTGGAAGTGTTCGGCGGCAATGTGGATCTGAAAAACATCGTGGTGACCGGTGCCGATGACGATGCCTTTGACTGGGACATGGGCTGGACCGGCCGGGTCCAGAACCTGATCATCCAGATGCATCCGGACCGCGGTGACAACGGTTTTGAGGGTGACAGCTACAAAGCCGACATGGACGCCCAACCCCGCTCACAACCACAGTTCTACAACGTCACCATGATTTCCGATCCACTGGGTCAGAAGCGTCACCGCGCCATGACGGTGCGGCGCGGCAGCGGCGGCCATTTTCACAATGTGCTGATCGACGGGTTTACCAGTGAACTGATCGACCTGCGTGATGCACCGGTGTCTCGCCTGATTGGAAATTCGGCGCTGTCTTTTGCCAGCCTGATCGTGGCAGGCACCACACCGGAGCAGGCCTTTCCGCAAGAAATTGGCAACAACGACGACGACAGTGGATTTGTTGAAGGCTCGTACTTCGACCCGAACCGCCTGGAGTTCGTAGCCTCAACCGGGCTGAGTGAACAGGCTCGCGACATTCACGAGCCCCGTTTCAGCCCGGCACGCATTAACTATGCCGTGCAACCGTCCCCGCTGCCCCAGGGCGAGTTCTGGGACGAGAGCGCGACCTATTTCGGTGCGGTACGCCCGGGCGACCGGCGCGACTGGAGCCGAGGCTGGACGGCCTTTCCGGCCAATTGATCGGACCCGGCGGTCGTGCACCACGCGCGACCGTCTGACGCCGCCGCTGCACCTCGCTGAGCATGTCTGGCAAAAGCTCCGACAAGGCCAGCAAAACACCGCCAAAAATCAGGAAACTGGCCTGCACAGCGACCTGATTGTCCTCGCCAGCGAAAAAGAACAACACAAAAAACAGACCGGCGACACCGCGCAGATGCTGCGCCACAGCCTCACCATCCTGCATCACCAACAGATTGCCCAAGCTCATCTTGTCACGCTCCTGATTAGGGGTTGATGACCACTATCCCCGCACGCAGGCTCATTTCGTGAGCCTGACCCGCAAAAACCATCCCATTCCATTTCGGCACAGCTATTGCTAATGGACCCGATGTTTTAGCTATCCTTGCGACTTGGGAAAATTAGGCGGATTTCATGCAATCTCGCGAAAATTGGGGCAGCCGGTTCGGTTTTGTCATGGCCGCGGCGGGCTCCGCCGTGGGTCTGGGGAATATCTGGAAGTTTCCATACGTCACCGGTGAAAATGGTGGCGGTGCGTTCCTTCTTCTATATCTGGCCTTCATATTGATATTCGGCTTGTCGCTGGTGATTGCCGAAATGGCCATTGGCCGTATGAGCCAGAAAAATCCTGTGGGCGCATTCAAGGCGCTGGCCGGGGGCGCGTGGCCACTGATTGGCTACCTTGGCGTCGGCACCGGCTTCATCATTCTGTCGTTTTATATCGTGATCGCCGGCTGGACCATGGCGTACATGGTGTTCATGCTCAGCGGTGCGCTGAGTTCGCCTGACAGCGCCGCGATCGCCGGCGTCTTCACCGACTATATCGGCAACGGAACCTTGTCCGTGACCACGGCAGTTCTGTTCATGCTGGTGTGCTGCGCGGTGGTTGCTGGCGGCGTCGGCCGCGGCATCGAGCGGGCATCCCGCCTGCTCATGCCGGCGCTGTTCGTGATGTTGCTGTTCCTGGTTGGCCGCGCGGTCACCCTGGATGGGGCCGGTGAAGGTCTGGCCTTCTATCTCAAGCCGGACTTTTCCAAAGTCACTGCAGACACCCTCACGGCCGCGATTGGTCAGGCCTTTTTCTCGCTGTCGCTGGGCATGGGCGCACTGATCACCTACGGCTCCTACCTCTCGCGCAGCGAACGGCTGCCCGGTTCAGCCCTGATGGTGGTCGGGCTGGACACAGTCGTTGCATTGCTCGCCGGCCTAATGATCCTGCCCGCAGTATTTGCCTACTCGCTTGATCCAGCGGCCGGCCCTGGTCTGACCTTTATCACCCTGCCGGTGGTGTTCGCCCAAATGCCCGCCGGGGCATTTTTCGGTTTCGTGTTTTTCGCACTGCTGTTCGTGGCCGCACTGACCTCAGCGGTATCACTGCTCGAGGTGGTGGTGGCCTATCTGGTCGACGAAAAACGCATGACCCGGACCCGCGCGGTCATTGGCTCGGCGTTGGTCTGCCTGATTTTGGGCATACCCTCTGCACTCTCGCAAGGCGCGGTTGATGGCCTGGTGTTTGGCGGCCAGTCGTTCCTCGACTGGGCTGCTCAATTGACCGACATCCTGCTGCCGCTGGGCGGCTTGCTGACCTCGCTGTTTGTCGGCTGGGTGCTGGGGCCACGACTGGTGGATGAAATTACCAATCATGGCGAGGTTCCGTTCCCACTGGCCGGAGCCTGGCTGTTCGTATGTCGATTCATAGCACCTCTGGGCATAGCCTGGGTGCTGATTGCGGGGATGTTGTAATGCAGGCCTTGATGGAAACTCTTAACGCCATAAACGGCGTGATGCTGTCGGTACCCGTACTGCTCACGCTGCTCGGTGCAGGTGTGCTGTTCACGTTCTGGAGCGGTTTTTGCCAATATCGCTCGCTGACCCATGGGGTCGGTCTGATCAGCGGGCGCTGGGACAGCCACAAAGGCCCCGGTGCCATTTCGCATTTTCAGGCGTTGTCGGCTGCCTTGTCAGCAACCGTGGGCCTGGGCAACATTGCCGGGGTCGCGATCGCGGTCGAACTCGGCGGCCCCGGCGCCGTTTTCTGGATGTGGATGGTTGGCTTTGCCGGCATGGCGCTGAAAACCACCGAAGTGACACTGGCGATGCTGTATCGCAAGACCGACAACCCTTCCAATCCGCATGGCGGCACGATGTGGGTGGCCAGCCGCGGCCTGCGTGAAGCCTATCCTGGCCTCGGCAAGATCGCCGGGGTGATTGGCACTCTGTTTTGCTTGCCCCTGATCCTGTTCGCTTTGACCGGCGGCAATATGTTTCAGGCCTGGAGCGTAGCCGAAACCACACGCAGCTATTTCGGCGTTCCGACCTGGATTTCAGGTGTGGTCATGGCCGTTCTGGTCGGCCTGGTCATACTCGGTGGAATCAAGCGCATCGGACGTTTCGCCGGCACGCTGGTACCGCTGATGTGCGGAATTTACATCCTGTGTGGCTTGTTCGTGATCGCCAAGAACGCCGACATGCTGCCAGATATCGTGCGCCTGATTTTCTCCAGCGCATTCAGTCCGGCTGAGGCCACCGGTGCATTTGTTGGTGCCAGCGTCGGTTCTGCCTTCATTTTCGGCATGAAACGCGCCCTGTTTTCGTCCGAGGCGGGCCTCGGCAGCGCGCCCATTGCCCACTCCGCGGTCAAGACCAAGGAACCGGTCACCGAAGGCGTGGTCGGCGGCCTGGAGCCCTTCATCGACACTCTGGTGGTGTGCACCCTGACCGCACTGGTCATTCTGTCCAGCGGCGTATGGCAGCGTGGGCCGGCCGGCGAATGGCCAAGCACACCCGAAACCACCATGCAGGCTGGCGGCTGGGTCCCGGCAATTGAAAGTGCCCCGGAAGGTCCGTGGAGTGACGGCGACACCGTATTTGTGGTCAGCGAATTCACTCACGAAGACGGTCACGTCGAGCGCAAGCGCCTGTTCGGGCAGATCGAAGCGCAGCGCGATGTCCTGAGCATTCAATGGCGATCGCTCAAGAGCGCCTCACAACCTCAGCTGGTCGATGCCGGCGTGTACGAAAACCTGCCCGCCTCCACCCTCACCGCACGCGCATTCGACAGCGGTTTTGACGGACTCGGCCGCTGGATGGTGACCATCAGCATCTGGCTGTTTGCGATCTCGACCATGATTACCTGGAGCTACTATGGCGAACAGGGCATGATCTACCTGTCCGGCAATCGTCTGATCATGCCGTTTAGGGTGGTGTGGTGCGGCCTGATTGTCGTGACCTGCATGGGTTTCATTCGCACGGCGGCAGAAATCGATACCATATCCACCGTCGCCATTGGCTTTATGCTGGCGATCAACGTGCCGGTGATGATCGTGCTCGGCAACAAGGCCATGGCAGCGTACAAAGACTATTTCCGGCGACTGGACAGCGGCGAAATCAAAGAGGTCTGAACATGGCGGCAAGCACCGGCGTTCTGGTGGTCAACCTGGGCACACCCCAAGCCCCCACCGCAGCGGCGGTTCGCACCTATCTGGCTGAATTCCTCAGCGACAACCGGGTGGTGGAAATCCCCGCCCTGTTGTGGCGCCCGTTGCTGTTCGGCTTGATTCTGCCGCTGCGCAGCCGCCGGGTCGCGCCGAATTACGCCAAGATCTGGATGGAGGACGGCTCGCCTTTGGCGGTATACACCCAGCGCATAGGCGATGGCTTGCGCAAGCAGTTGAACTGCCCGATCGAAGTCGCCTTCCGCTATGGCGAACCGTCACTGCAAAGCGGTCTCGACCGTCTGACGGAACAGGGCTGCGATGAAATTGTAGTTCTGCCGCTGTATCCCCAGTTTTCCGCGCCGACCACCGCGACGGTGTTCGACCGCATTGCAGCGATCTACCGCCAACGTCGCAGCATGCCCAGCGTGCAATGGATTCGCGATTACGCCACCGATCAGGGCTACATCAGCGCTCTGGCCACATCGGTGCAGCAGCACTGGGCAGAACATGGGCGTAGTGAGCGCCTGCTGATGAGCTTTCACGGCTTGCCACAACGCAATGTCGATCTTGGCGACCCCTATCAGTCACAATGTGAAGCCACCGGCCGCGCCCTGGCCAGTGCGCTTGAGCTCGCCGACGACGAATGGGCGATGAGCTATCAGAGCCGTTTCGGCAAACAAACCTGGCTGCAGCCCTATACCGAACCCATGCTCGAACAATGGGCCGCAGACGGCTTGCGTAAGGTTGATGTGATTTGTCCGGGTTTTGCCGCCGATTGCCTTGAAACTCTGGAAGAAATCCGCATACAAGCTGCCGAGACCTTTTGTGCAGCCGGCGGTCAGAGCCTGACCTACATCCCGGCACTCAATGACGCACCCACCCATATTCAAGCCCTGGCCGCACTGATCAAACCACGCCTGGCTTCCTGAATCCCCATCGGATAACGCATGACTGAATTTCTTGTCGAGTACGGCCTGTTCCTGGCCAAGGCCGTGACTCTGGTCGCAGCCATTGTTTTTGTTGTCGGCACTTTGCTGACCCTGGTTCGCCAGATGCGCGAGCAACTGAGCGAACAGCTGGACATAAAAAACATCAATCGACGCTACGAATCGCTGACCGACATCCTCAACCAGGAGTTGCTCAGCGAGGATGAAATCAAAGCCCAGCGCAAACAGAAAAAGAAAGATCAGAAGGCAGAAGCCAAGGCGGCCAAGCAAGGCCGCAAGCCGGTCGCTCACCCCAAGCTTTTTGTGCTCAACTTCGACGGCGACCTGCGCGCCAGCGCTGTGGACAACCTGCGTGAGGAAATCAGCGCGATCCTGCAGGTGGCCAAGGCCGAAGACGAGGTACTGGTCAAGATCGAATCTGGCGGCGGGCTGGTCCACAGCTACGGTCTGGCCGCATCACAACTGCGCCGCCTGCGTGATCGTGATGTGCGCCTGGTGGTGTCCATCGACCGCGTTGCGGCCAGTGGCGGTTACATGATGGCCGGCGTTGCCGATCACATCATTGCCGCGCCGTTCGCCATTGTGGGCTCGATTGGCGTGATCGCCCAGATCCCCAATTTCCACCGTCTGCTCAAGAAGAACGACGTTGATTTCGAAATGATCACGGCTGGCGAATACAAACGCACCCTGACCATGTTCGGTGAAAACGACGACAAGGCACGCGAGAAATTCCGCGAAGAAATTCAGGACACGCACGAGCTGTTCAAGGAATTTCTGCTCGATACCCGGCCGAAACTGGAACTCGAAAAGGTTGCAACCGGCGAACACTGGTATGGCCGCCGCGCCCTCGACCTTGGGCTGATTGACGAGATCAAGACCAGTGATGACTATCTGCTCGAATCCCTCAAGACCCGCGACATCTACAGCGTCGAATTCAAGACCCGCCAGCCATTGACGGAGAAGCTGTCGCAGGCCGTGCAGGTGTTGCGCAAACCGCTCAATGTGCAACGCCACGACTACATGAGACTGCAAAGCGAATAAGGAATGAGTGCCATGCAATTGATCAGCGACAGCTTTAAACCCGACCAGCCGATCCCCGGCGAGTTTGCGTTTTGCACGCCCGACCCAGCCGAGCATGTGCAGATGGCGCCCAATCGCAATCCGCACCTGGCCTGGACAGATGTTCCGCAAGGGACACAGTCATTTGTGATTTGCTGCATCGATACTGACGTGCCAACCAAGCCTGACGATGTCAATCAAGAAGGCCGCACCGTGCCCGCCAATCTGCCGCGCACCGAGTTCGCCCACTGGCTGATCAGCGACATTCCGGCGGCCACGCGCACGATTGCCGCGGGCAGTTGCAGCGACGGGATCAGCGCTGGCGGCAAACAAGATCCGCAAGGGCCCGAGGGCAGCGTGCAAGGGCTGAATGACTACACCGCCTGGTTTGCCGGCGATGCCGACATGCAAGGCACCTATCTGGGTTATGACGGCCCCTGCCCGCCCTGGAACGACTCGCTGGTCCACCATTACCACTTCACGCTGTATGCGCTGGACACCCCCAGCCTCGGTCTGAGCAAGGGCTTTGACCTCGCGGCTCTGCGCCAGGCGCTGGAAGGCCATGTGCTGGCTGAGGCGAGCCTGACCGGCACCTACAGCCTCAATCCTGACGTCCCGGCATAAGCGACTGGGGAACCGTTGCCCCAGTTATCAGTCACAGCAGCGTTCTCCACAACACAAACACACACCCATGCGCAAAACCTTACTGCTTGCCCTTAGCTTGATCGTCATGCCGGCTGCCCATGCCGCTCTGCCTCAGGCGGTCGCCGACGAGCCGCTGCCCAGCCTGGCGCCTATGCTCAAACAGGTCACCCCGGCGGTGGTCAATGTGCTGGTCAAGGGCACGGGTCAGGTTCAGCATCCGTTTTTCAACGACCCCAACTTCCGCCAGTTCTTCGGTGACCGCGTACCCGAACGTGAAGTGCGCGGCCTGGGTTCCGGCGTGATCGTGGATGCCAAGCAGGGTCTGGTTCTGACCAATCACCACGTAATCGCCCAAGCCGACGAAATCAAGATTCGTCTGGCCGACGACCGTGAACTGGTCGCCGAACTGGTCGGCTCGGACCCGGACAGCGACGTTGCCGTTTTGCGTATCCCCGCCAATGAACTGACCGCGGTCGATATCGGCAACTCCGACACGCTGGAAGTGGGTGATTTCGTGGTCGCCATCGGCAACCCGTTCGGCCTGCGTCAAACCGTAACCTCAGGCATCGTCAGCGCCAAGGGCCGCTCGGGCCTGGGCAACCGCTACGAGAACTTCATCCAGACCGACGCGTCGATCAATCGGGGCAACTCCGGTGGCGCGCTGGTCGATCTGCGTGGCCGTCTGGTCGGCATCAACACCGCCATCATTTCGACCAGCGGCGGCAGTGTCGGCATCGGCTTCGCCATTCCGATCAAGCTGGCCATGTCAGTGATGGATCAGATCGTTGAGCATGGCAGCGTCAAACGCGGCATGCTCGGTGTCATCGGGCAGGATCTCACGCCCGAACTGGCCAAGGCCTTCGGTTTGGACGTGGCTCGCGGCGCGGTCGTCGCCCGGGTGCTGGAAGATTCGGCAGCCGATGGTGCGGGCCTGAAGTCTGGCGACATCATCACCAAGGTGGATAACCAGGACATCCGCAACTTCGATGCCTTGCGCAACGCCATCGGCCTGTATCGCGAAGGTGACAAGGTCAAAATCCATTACCTGCGTGACGGCAAACGCATGAGCGTCAAACTGGCCCTGGGCAAGAGCACGGTCACGGGCACCGGCCAGGTCGACAACCCCCGCCTGCGCGGCGCCACACTGCGCGACCTGCCGGAAGATCATCCGCTGGCCGAAACCCTGGATGGTGGTGTTCTGGTCGAGGACATCGCTGCCGGCAGCCCGGCGGCTGAAGCAGGCTTGCGTGCCGGTGACGTGATCTCCTCGGTCAACCGCAAACCGGTTGAATCGCTGGCCGCACTGACTGAGCTGCTGGAAGACAGCGACGAGGATGCGCAGTTGCTGCTGCATATTAATCGCGGTCAAGGCGCCATGTTCCTGCTCCTGCGCTAAGCCACCACACGCCACGACCCGAGCGCCGGCCCGCCTGAATTGCGGGCCGGCGCCCTTTGTAATCGCGTGTTCATAGCCAGCTCGCACGCGTTTGATATAGTGCCGGCACTTCCGCCGTCAGGATTGCGCCATGCCTCTCGCCGAACGTTATCCGGCCATACGCGCACACACTGAAGCACTCATCGCGACCTTGAGCGCCGAGGACTGCGCGATCCAGAGCATGGACGATGCCAGTCCGGCGAAATGGCATCTGGCCCACACCACCTGGTTTTTTGAAACCGTTGTACTCAAGGCCCTGGTGGCAGGCTACACCGAACACAACAGCGCCTACCCTTACCTGTTCAATTCCTATTACAACGCGCTGGGCGAACGTCATGCGCGGCCCATGCGCGGTCTGCTGACACGCCCAACCCTGCAACAGGTTGTGGCTTACCGCGCCGCGGTTGATGCCGCCATGCACACGCAACTGAAGGGGGCCGATGAGGAATTTCAGCGCCTGACTGAAATCGGTCTGCAGCATGAACAGCAACATCAGGAATTGCTCCTCACCGACATACAGCACGCCTTTTACTGCAACCCATTGCATCCGGTTTACGCCAGCGATGCCCCGCTGGCCGCACGCCCGGTCCAGGCTCCGCAATGGCTCAACCTGAGCCCCGACCTGTATCAGGTTGGACACAGCGGCGAAGGGTTTTGCTACGACAATGAAACCCCGGCACACCGCGTGTGGTTGAACGCTTGTGAGATCTCATCCTCACTGGTCAGCAATGCCGACTATCAGGCCTTCATTGATGCCGGCGGCTACCGCGAACCGGC
>JBFKEC010000076.1:0-12748 GCA_041619315.1 Oceanococcus sp.
GTTGTAAGGCAGCCGCAGCTTGTCGAGTTCGTCTATCCAGCCGGCCGGCCCCTGAATAAAGCCCAGACGCAACCCGGCCAAACCCCATTTGGACAAGGTCCGCATGAGCAGGACGTTTTCAAACTCCTGGGCCAGAGCCAGGCTGTCGCCGCCGGCAAATGCGATGTAGGCCTCATCAATCACCACCAGTCCGGGCGCGGCTGCACAAATCTCCCTGACGGCCTGTTCATCAAAGCGATTGCCCGTGGGGTTATTGGGCTGAGCGATAAAGACCAGCGCCGGCTTTTCGGCCTGCATGGCCGCGATGAACTGTTGTGCATCCAGCTGGAACTGGTCATCCAGCGGCACCGGCACAAAGCGCAGATTGCAGGCCAGCGCCAGATGGCGGTACATCACGAAACTGGGATCCGGAGCCATCACCACAGCGCCAGGCCGGGCCACTGCCAGGCACAGCATCTGGATGATTTCATCCGAGCCATTGCCGAGCAGCATGCGCCACTCATCCGGCATCGCGAACCGATCCTGCAAAGCCACCTTGAGTCTGGCTGCACTGGCATCCGGATAGCGGTTGAAATCGACCCGTCCGAGATGCTTCAGCCACGCCTGGCGTAGATCCGCCGGCAAGGCGTAAGGATTTTCCATTGCATCCAGCTTGGTGGCATCAGGTCGTGGAGGAGGCGCCTGATAAGCCTTGAGATGTTTGAGATTGGGCGCCAGCAGTTGGTCCATGCTCATCGCCCGGCCCGTACCTCAGCCGAACGCGCATGCGCTTCAAGCCCTTCGCCACGCGCCAGGCGTGCAGCCACCGGGCCGAGCGTCTGAGCACCAGCCGGCGAAATGCGCAACACGCTGGAGCGCTTCTGGAAATCATAGACTCCCAACGGCGACGCAAAACGCGCGGTCCGCGCGGTCGGCAGCACATGATTGGGGCCGGCGCAGTAGTCGCCGATCGCCTCGGGACTCAGCGCGCCGACAAAGATCGCCCCGGCATGGCGCACCCGTTCAAGCCAGGATTCGGCATCCGCCAGGGCCAATTCGAGATGTTCGGGCGCCACCTGGTTGGCCAGATCCAGCGCTTCATCAAGATCGCGCACCTGTATCAAGGCGCCGCGGTCCTTGAGCGAACTGGCAATGATTTGTGCCCGTGGCTGGGTCTTGAGTTCCTGCTCCAGCGCGGCGGCAACCGCATCCAGATGGGCTGCGTCAGGCGACAGCAATATCGACTGGGCAAGCTCGTCATGCTCGGCCTGCGCGCACAGATCCAGCGCCAGCCAGTGGGGATCGACGCTGCCATCCGACACGATCAGCACCTCGGACGGCCCGGCAATCATGTCGATGCCGACCTGGCCGAAGACCTGTCGCTTGGCTGCGGCAACATAGGCATTGCCCGGCCCGACAATCTTGTCGACCGCCGGAATGGTTGGCGTGCCGTAAGCCAGCGCAGCCACCGCATGCGCACCGCCAACCCGGAAGACCCGATCAACACCGGCCACCGCAGCCGCGGCCAAAACAAGCGGATTGAGCGCACCGGCCGGCGCCGGTGCGGTCATGATGATCTGATCCACCCCGGCAACCTTGGCCGGAATCGCATTCATCAGCACCGAAGAGGGATAGCTGGCCTTGCCACCCGGCACGTAGATACCGACCTTTTCCAGCGCGCTGACGCGCTGACCCAGAACCGAGCCGTCTTCGTCGGTCCAGTCAAAACTCTGCCCAAGCTGATGTTCAGCATAGCGCCGCAAGCGCGCCGCCGAGGTTTCCAGCGCCGTGCGGGTGTCGCTGTCCAGCCCTTCAAGCGCGGCTTGGCACTGCGCCAGCGGCACTTCCAGCGCGGCGACAGACTCGGCCTGCTCGCGGTCAAAGCGACGGGCACACTCAAGCACTCCGGCATCGCCCTGAGTGCGCACCGTTTCGATGATAGCCTCGACCGCGTCGCGGACTTCGCGACCACCGGACGGCTCACTCGCAAGCAGGGCCTCGAACTGGGCCTGGAACGCCGCATCACCGCTATTCAGCCGGGCGATGTTCATGCTTGCGCCTCTACAACCTGAGCCAGCGCATCAATCAACTGGCGAATCTTGGCGTGCTTCATTTTCATCGCCGCCTTGTTGACCACCAAGCGTGAGGAAATCTGCAGGATGTCTTCCAGCGGTTTGAGCCCATTGGCCTTGAGCGTGTTGCCGGTATCGACCAGATCAACAATCAGATCGGCCAAGCCAACCAGCGGCGCCAGCTCCATGGAGCCGTACAGCTTGATCAGTTCAACCTGCTCGCCACGACTGGCATACCAGTCGCGGGTGATGTTGACGTACTTGGTGGCGATACGCAGACGCCGATCGCTGGGCCGACGGACATCCTCGGTGCCCGCCAGGCACAGGCGACAACGCGCGATATTCAGATCCAGCGGTTCATACAGCTGAGTGCTGGCATGCTCGAGCAACACATCCTTGCCGGCGATCCCGACATCGGCCGCGCCATGCTCAACATAGGTCGGCACGTCGGTCGAGCGCACGATCAGAATTTCATCAACCAGCCCGTCAGCGGCGATGCGCAGTTCACGCGTCTTGCTCAGATCCTGACGCGGATGGATGCCCACCTTGGCCAGCAACGGCAGGGTGTCGTCCAGAATCCGCCCTTTGGCCAGGGCGAGCGTCAATTTCTCGGAGGAGTTGCTCATAGTCGTCTTACGCAGCGGTGCGTTGGATGCTGGCGCCCAGCTGGCGCAGCTTGTCTTCAATGTGTTCGTAACCGCGATCCAGATGATAGATACGGTCAACTGTGGTCTGCCCGTCCGCGGCCAGCGCTGCAACCACCAGGCTGGCGGAGGCGCGCAGATCCGTGGCCATCACCGGTGCGCCCTTGAGGCGTTCGCACCCGCGCACCACGGCCGTGTTGTTTTCCAGGCGGATATCCGCGCCCATGCGCTGCAGTTCCGGCACGTGCATGAAACGGTTTTCGAAAATCGTCTCGTGAACCACACCCACGCCATCGGCGAGTGCATTCAGGGCACAGAATTGAGCCTGCATGTCGGTCGGGAATGCCGGATGCGGCGCGGTATGAATATCCACCGCGCGAGGCCGGCGGCCGGCCATGTCCAGGCTGATGCTGTCCCCGCTCACACGAATGTCAGCGCCCGCCTGACGCAGCTTTTGCAGCACCGCATCGAGCAGATCGGCATGCGCGCCGCGCACCGTGACCTGGCCGCGGGTCAGTGCCCCGGCAACCAAAAATGTTCCGATCTCGATGCGATCGGGCAGGATGCGATGTTCCGCCGCATGCAAGGCCTTAACGCCCTGAATCCGGATCACCGAACTGCCGGCGCCGCTTATTTTTGCGCCCATGGCGATCAGACACTGGGCCAGATCGACCACTTCGGGCTCGCGCGCTGCGTTCTCGATAATGGTTTCGCCATCTGCCAGCGTGGCCGCCATCATGAGGTTTTCGGTGCCGGTCACCGAAACCATATCCATGACGATGCGGGCACCACGCAAACGACTGCAGCGGGCTTGTATATAGCCGTCGACCACATCCACTTGGGCACCCATGGCACGCAGACCATCAAGATGCACCGTCACCGGGCGGGCACCAATCGCGCAGCCACCCGGCAATGACACGTCGGCCTGTCCAAAGCGCGCCAGCAAAGGCCCCAGCACCACAATCGAGGCGCGCATGGTGCGCACCAGTTCGTAAGGCGCAACGTGGGTATTCAGATCACGCGCCGTCAGGGTCAGAATCTGGCCGTCGACATCCTCGTCGATATTGACTTGCGCGCCCATCTGCCCAAGCAGACGGTTCATGGTCACCACATCCTTGAGATGCGGCACGTTGCGCAGAGTGAGTGGCTCGGCCGTCAGCAGCGCTGCAGCCTGTATTGGCAGGGCCGCATTCTTGGCTCCGGAGGCACGTACCTCACCCGCCAGCGGGCCACCGCCTTCAATTTGCAGTTTGTCCACGGAAAATCAGGCCTGAGCGACGCGGGTCTTGAGCGCGAGCGCGTGGATCTCACCACCCATGCGATCACCCAGGGTGGCGTAAACCATGCGGTGCTGCTGCACGATGCCTTTGCCAGCAAACTCGGCACTCACCACTTCGGCCTCGAAATGGGCGCCATCATCGCCACGCACGGTGACCTCGGCCTCGGGCAGGCCCTGGCGGATCAATTCGGCTATCTGTTCTGCGGTCATGCGGTTATTTACTCAAAATTCAGGATTCACGGGCGCAGCTTGTAGCCGGTGTGCAGCAAGCCAAGACAAATGGCGGACACCAGCATCAAAAAGCCACCCACGACGGCCAGACTCAGGCCAGCGGAGGCATCGGCAACACCGAAAAAGCCCAGGCGAAACCCGTCAATCATATAAAAAAACGGGTTGAAATGAGACATTTTTGCCCAGAATTCAGGCAGGGAATGAATCGAATAGAACACCCCGGACAGAAACGAGAACGGCATGATGAAATAGTTCTGGAATGCCGCCAGGTGTTCGAACTTGTCGGCCAGAATCCCGGCAATCATGCCCAGGGTGGCCAGGCAGGCGCTGGACAGAACCAGCATGGCAAGCAGGTGCAGCGGCTGGGCAATCGGCAGCGGTACGAATATCCAGCCCACCGCGTACAGGCAGGTCGCAACCAGCGCACCGCGCAACACGGCCGCGAGCACGAACGCAGCAAAGATCTCGAACACCGACAGCGGCGCCAGCAACAAAAACACCAGATTGCCGTTGATTTTCGACTGGGTCACGCTCGATGAGGTGTTGGCAAACGAGTTCTGAATCACGCTCATCATCATCAGCCCGGGGATCAGAAAGGCGATGTAGCTGACACCGTCGTACACCTCCACGCGCCCACTCAATACCTGCCCGAACACCACCAGATACAACACCGAAGTGATCACCGGCGAGGTAACCGTCTGCCCCGCCACTTTCATGAAGCGACGGATCTCCTTGCGCAACAGGGTGAGAAAACCGACGCGGTTCATGCCTCACCTCCGGTCATTTCCACAAACACATCTTCCAGCGAGGGCTCGCGCACGCGAATGTCCTCCAGGCGGAAGCCGGCTTCACGCACGCCATCCAGCACATCACCGATGCGGTCCTTGTCCTTGTGCAAACGAAATTCGACCGCGCTGCCATCGTCATCAGCAGAACTGACTAGCGCCTGTAAGGTTGCCGACAAGGTTCCGCTACCGCTGGTCTTGATCTTGACGAAGCGGTACGGGTGGCGACCAAGCAGCGAAGTCTTGTCTTCCAACGCACGCACCTGGCCCTGATCGAGGATGGCGATGCGATCGCACAGCGCTTCGGCCTCTTCCAGATAGTGAGTGGTCAGCACGATGGTATGCCCTTCACTGTGCAGGCGTCGGGTGAAGTGCCACAGGGCACGGCGCAGTTCGACATCGACCCCTGCTGTGGGCTCATCCAGTATGACCACCGGCGGCTTGTGCACCAGGGCCTGGGCGATCAGCACACGGCGTTTCATGCCGCCTGACAGCGCGCGCAACTTGGCGTCACGCTTGGATTCCAGATCCAGCGCCTGCAACAACTCGTCGATCCAGCCCTGCACCTGAGCGCCACGCTGGCCGAAGTAGCCCGCCTGGATATGCAACATTTCTTCAATCGTGAAAAACGGATCGTAGACAAGTTCTTGCGGCACCACGCCCAGATTCTGGCGCGCTTTGCGATAATCGGTCACTGTGTCATGACCCATCACGCGCACTTTGCCGGCATCCTTGCGCACAAGACCGGCAATGATGCTGATCAGCGTGGATTTGCCTGCACCATTGGGCCCAAGCAGTCCGAAAAACGAGCCAGCTGGAATTTCAAAGCTGACCCCATCAAGAGCCTGCAGAGAACCATAGCGCTTGGACACCGTTTCGATGTCTATGGCAGCGGTCATTGTTTAGAATTCAGCGTTTAAGCGGAGGCGAAGTTTACTTGATGACTGCGCCGCCCGCCTTCATTGCCCGACAGGATTACTCATGTTCGTCTCCCTCGCCGCCGTTGCCGCCGGCCTCATCCTGCTCACCTACAGTGCTGACCGCTTCATCCTGGGCGCAGCCAGCGTGGCGCGGGTCCTTGGGGCACCACCGCTGCTGATTGGGATCACCATCGTTGGCATCGGGACCTCGGCACCGGAAGTTCTGGTGTCGCTAAGCGCCTCCTTGAGTGGCGCACCGAGCATCGCCGTGGGCAATGCGATTGGCTCCAACATCACCAATATCGCGCTGGTGCTGGGCATCACGGCACTGATGTCACCGCTGGCCGTAGCCTCCGGCATTCTCAAACGCGAATTGCCCCTGGTCCTGCTGGTCAGCCTGCTGGCGCTGTGGATGTGCGCCGATCTGGTCTTGAGCCGGGCCGAAGGCTGCATTCTTCTCGTTGGCTTTGTTGGCGTGCTCGGCTGGATGGTTTCACTGGCCCGCAATGGCGCAACCGACGACCCCATGGTGGCCGAGCTCACCGAACATCAGGACGATGCCACACTGCCCAAGGGCAAAGCCTGGATGTGGGTCGCATTCGGGATCATCATGCTCCCGGCCAGCGCGCAATTGCTGGTCTGGGGTGCCAGCGAAATTGCCCGCACGTTGGGAATTCCAGATCTGGTCATCGGTCTGACCATTGTGGCGCTGGGCACCAGCCTGCCGGAACTCGCAGCCTCGGTTGTCAGTGCACTGCGCAACGAACCGGAAATGGCGCTGGGCAATGTGCTCGGTTCCAATCTGTTCAACCTGCTGCTGGTACTGGGACTGCCGGGTCTGATTGCCGCGCCGGCGCTGGACCCCGAAGTTTTGACCCGTGACCTGCCGGTCATGCTCGGCTTGACCGTGGCGACCCTGATCATGGCCTACGGCTGGCGTGGCCCGGGGCGCATTTCCCGCATCGAAGGGGTAATTTTGCTGGTCGCCTTCGTCGCCTACCAACTTATACTGGCCACCAATCTGGATCTGCTGTGAGCAACACCATGAGCACTGACGCCCTGATCGCGCGAGGGCGCGACGTTCTAAGCATAGAACGCGATGCACTGCACGCACTGGTTGAACGCATCGATGCGGACTTTGCCCGCGCCTGCCAACTGATGCTGCAATGCGAAGGCCGCGTGGTGGTTACCGGCATGGGCAAATCCGGACATATCGGCAATAAGATCGCCGCCACCCTGGCCAGCACCGGGACCCCGTCATTCTTTTTGCACCCGGGCGAAGCCAGTCACGGCGATCTGGGCATGATTACCGCCAAGGATGTGGTCATCGGCCTGTCGTATTCGGGCGAAACGGCCGAACTGCTCACCCTGATACCGCTGATCAAACGCCAAGGTGTGCCCCTGATTGCGATGAGTGGGCGACCGGAATCCAGCCTGGCGCGCGAATCGGATGTGCATCTGAACGTGGCCGTGGCCAAAGAAGCCTGCCCGCTCAACCTCGCGCCGACCGCGAGCTCGACCGCAACCCTGGCGATGGGTGATGCGCTGGCCGTGGCGCTGCTCGATGCACGCGGCTTCACCGCCGAAGATTTTGCCCGCTCGCATCCGGGCGGCAGCCTGGGCCGACGCCTGCTGGTCCACGTCCGCGACATCATGCAAAGCGGCGATGACGTGCCCAAAGTGCAGCGCGGCGCGCCTCTGGCCGAAGCGCTGATTGAAGTCACCCGCAAGGGCATGGGTATGACCGCCGTGATCGACGAGCAAGATCGCGTCATCGGCATCTTCACCGATGGCGATTTGCGCCGCACTCTGGATCACAACGCCGACATGCACAGCACCCTGATCGAAGATGTAATGAGCGCAGGGCCCAAAACCATAGATGCCGACCAGCTTGCGGCCGAGGCCGTGGCCATGATGCAGCGTCACAGCATCACCGCGCTGTTGGTCGCCGACCACAACAAGACCCTGCAAGGTGCGCTGCATATGCATGACCTGCTGCGAGCCGGAGTGATTTAATGAATGACGATCTGCGCCAGCGCCTGCGCGCTCTGAAACTCGTAATTTTCGATGTCGATGGCGTACTCACCGACGGCAAGCTGTACCTCGGCCCCGACGGCCAGGAATGGCGCAGCAGCCATGTGCGCGACGGCCTGGGCCTGAAAAACCTGCAAAACGCCGGCATCGTGACGGCGGTGATCAGCGGCCGCCCGGCTGGCGGCCTGGCTCAGCGACTCAAGTCGCTGGGCGTTACCCACCGTTATTTCGGTCAGGACCACAAACTGCCGCTGTTCGAGGAACTGATCAGCAACCTTGGGATCAGCGCCGATGCTGCCGCCATGGTTGGTGACGACACGCCAGACCTGCCGCTGTTCGAGGCTTGCGGGGCAAGCTTCTGCCCGGCCGACGCGCACGCCGATGTGCGCGCCGCAGCTGACTGGATAGCGCCCAGCGCAGGCGGACACGGTGCGGTGCGCGAAATCAGCGATCTGATTCTGTCGGTGCGATGAGCACCCCCTCCCCCGTGCGCACGCGCATTGGTCTGGCCGCCCTGCCGCTGGCTCTGATTCCGGCCATTCTGATCGGCGTGGCCACCCAGGTGCGCACACCGATCGTACGGCCCACCGCTGACATCCCGCGCCCACCGCCGGAGGCGGATTACTACATCCGCGGGGCACAGCTGAGCAGCATGGATGAGAGCGGCCAGCTGCTCTATCGAGTCAACGCCGCCAATGTGCTGCACTTCCCCGATGACAGCGTGAGCATGGCCGAGGTCGAAGTGGATTATCTCAACGGCCCCTGGACCTTGAGCGCGAGCAGCGGCCACATTCCGCCAGGTGAAGAATCGCTGGAGTTGTCCGGCGACGTCAAAATGCACGGTACACTGCGAACTGGCCAAACCGTTCACTTGCGGACCGACAGCATCCGCATCCGTTTCGCCGAACGTCTGATTGATACCGAATCCACCGTGCACATGAACTCCGACAGCGTGATCGCCACAGCCACCGGCCTGCGCACCGACATGGCTGGCCAGGAATTGCGCCTGCTGTCTGATGTCCGCGTCCGTTATGAACCGTAAATTACCAATTGCCCTGCTGTTGAGTGCGCTGAGCATGCCGCTCGCCGCGCAACAGGATGAGCGCCCAGGCTTTCTCAGCGAAGCCCTGGCCGTCGAGATTGAAGCCGACGAAGCCGAGTTGAGCGAAGAGCGTGACGTCAGCGTCTATCGCGGCAACGTACGCCTCAAGCGCGGCCCCCTGACCATGCACGGCGAACAGCTGAGGGTTGAACGTGACCCGGCCAGCGGCCAGATTGAAGCGCGCTTGTCCGGCTCGCCTGCCACCGCAGAGCACCAGGCTGCCGATGGCGGTCCGCCGGTGATCGCGTCGGCCTCGCAGATCGTCTACACCACCATAATCGAAGTGCTGGAGCTGGCTGGCAATGCGCGCATTCAGCGCGGCGAAGATGAGCTGCAGGGCGACAGTGTGCGCTACGATGTGGCCAATGCGCGGATTCAGGCCGATGGCGGCAAAGAGCGTGTGCGCATCGTCATCAACCCGCCCAGTCAGACCTCGGACGAACCGTGAGTCTGGTCGCCAAGAATCTGATCAAGCGCTACCGCAAGCGCACCGTCGTCAATGGCGTCTCACTGCAGGTCAATGCCGGCGAGATTGTCGGCCTGCTCGGCCCCAACGGCGCCGGTAAAACCACCTCGTTCTACATGATGGTGGGACTGGTGCCTGCCGACGAAGGCCGCATTACCATTGGCGACACCGACATCACCCATCTGCCCATGCACCTGCGGGCACGACTGGGGGTCGGCTATCTACCGCAGGAAGCCTCGATCTTCCGCAAGCTCAGCGTCACCGAGAACATTCTCAGTATTCTGCAAATTCGCAAGGATCTGAAACGCAGTCAGCACCGCGAGGAGCTGGAAAAGCTGCTCGAAGAACTGCACATCACGCATATCCGCGACGGCCTGGGCATGAGTCTGTCGGGCGGCGAACGACGACGCGTGGAAATCGCCCGCGCGCTGGCCGCCGAACCCAAATTCATATTGCTGGACGAACCTTTCGCCGGGGTCGACCCGATCGCGGTTGGTGACATCCAGCTGATCGTCAACCATCTGCGCGACCGTGGTATCGGCGTACTCATCACCGACCACAATGTGCGCGAAACTCTGGGCATCTGCAGCCGCGCCTACATCCTCAGCGATGGCGGCGTGATCGCCGAAGGCACGCCCAGCAACGTGCTCGAGAACGAGCAGGTCCGCAAGGTTTACCTCGGCGACGATTTCCGCATGTAGTGCGCGATCAGCGCGATTCGGCGCCCGGCGGGCGCGACGACAATTCGTAAAAGGCCTGACGCACAGCCACACCTTCGTGCAACACGCGGTAAACCTGCTGGCTAATCGGCATTTCCACGCCGAAGCGTGTGGCAAGCATGTTGACCTCGACGGCATTGCGCACGCCTTCCACCACCTGACCGATTTCCTGCTGTGCGCGCTCCACGCTGTGACCCAGCCCGATGGCTTTGCCCAGACGCCGGTTACGTGACTGATCATCCGTGCAGGTCAGCACCAGATCGCCCATGCCGGATAAACCCATCAAGGTTTCTGGATGGCCGCCCATGGCTTCTCCCAGGCGCATAATTTCACGCATGCCGCGGGTGATCAGCAACGCGCGCGTATTGGCCCCCAGGCCCATACCATCGGCAGCGCCCACCGCGATGGCAATCACATTCTTGACCCCGCCACCGACTTCGACCCCGATCACGTCATCCGAGGTGTAAGCCCGCATCCCCGGCCCATGCAGGGCGTCGGCCGTTTCAGCCGCAAACCCCGCCGTGCTCGATGCGATGGTGATGGCCGAAGGCAGGCCGCGACCGACCTCCTTGGCAAAGGTCGGCCCGGAAACAATCGCAAAAGGCACCTCACCCAGTCCCTGGGCGACGACCTCATGTGCCAGGCGTGCGGTATCCGGCTCGAAACCCTTGCTCGCGCAGGCCACCCGACGCGGGCCGCTGGCCAACGGCCTCAAGGTCTCGACTAGCGGCCCCAGCGCATGACTCGGCACCGCCAATAACCAGAACGAAACGGCAGCAGCCTGTTCCAGGCTTTCGGCCACACGCAGGCGCGCTGGAAATGGGCAGTCCGGCAGATAACGCTGATTGACGCGTTCCGCCGCAAGCAACTTGAGTTGCTCTGGGTCACGCCCCCACAGCAGCGTGTCGCAGCCGTTGCGCGCCAGTTGAATCGCCAGCGACGTGCCGTAGGAACCCGCACCAAATACGGCGATTTTGGTCATGCTGGCTCTCCGCTGTGGTGCGCGCTCATCAAATCAGTGCTTGGCTGCGCCGTCGCCGCTGGCCTGCTGCTGTTTGAGGTATTCCTGGAACAGCGCGTCGAAATTGACTGGCTGAAGCAGAAACTGGGGGAAACCGGCACGCTGGATCAAATCACTCACGGTCTCGCGCAGATACGGGAACAAAGCGTTGGGGCAGTAAGCGCCAAGCACCGGTCGGGTGTCGTTTTCGGCAAAGCCACGCAAGACGAAAATGCCGGCCTGATGGGCCTCGACCAGATAGGCGGTGTCGTCATCCAGTTTGGCCGTGACTGTGACCGACAAGGTCACTTCATGGGTGCCCTCAGCCACCGCTTTGACGTCAGTGTTGATCTGCACGTCCATTTTGGGCTTCCACTCCTTGGTGAACACCAGCGGTGCACCGGGAATTTCTACCGAACAATCCTTGAGATAAATCTTCTGCATGACCACCTGCGGCCCGGTGGCCTGAGCTTCAGCGGCTTGCTGTTTTGTTTCTGTCACGTTGAATCCTGATTCGGGATGGCGCGAACGCCGAACTTATTTGGTTGTCAGCGGCAGGCCGGCACCTTGCCAGGCGTTGATGCCACCAGACATGGGATAAACCTCTTCGAAGCCCTGGGCACGCAGCTTCACGCCGGCTTGAGCAGCGACTGAGCCGAGCGCACAGCAAAGCAGTATGGGCTTGCTCTGATGCTTGCGCAGACTTTTGATTTCCTCGTCCAGTCGCGCCATCGGAATATTGCGCGAATCGACGATGTGCCCGCGTTTGAAATCGGTCGCTGCGCGCAAATCGACAATCAGCGCATCCTTGTCGTTGATCAGACGCACCGCATCCGAGGGAGTCAGACGACGCCCTCCACGACGAATCAGCACCAGTTCATTGGCAATCAATGCCACAAGTATGGCCAGCAGGGCTCCGGACAGGAGCAGATGGTTACCGAAAAATTCGCTGAATTGCTGCATGAAGGACATCGCGCGGGAAAACCGCCATTATCGCCTCTGAGGCTCACGCATGAAACCCGCCCAAGCGCCAGCAAGATGAAATCCCACAAGGCTCATGCGAACATGCGCCCCGCCATGCGCATGTTCCTTTTCGCCCTCCTCCTATTTCCACTGCAACTCGCGGCGCAGGGTGATCTGGCGCAAAAAAAAGCTGAACTGACCGCGCTCAAGTCACGCATCCAGGAGATTGCCGCTCAAGTTCAGCGCGACAAACAGGCCCAGGACAGCCTGAGCCAAGACGTCGAGCGCATCGAACAGCGCCTCGCCAGCCTGCGTGAAGCCACCCGCACGGTGATCCGCGACCTGCACGCCGCCGAGCAGCGAAGCGCAAAACTGGAAGCCGAGCGCAAGGATTTGCAGCGCGAGCTCAGTGGTCATTACCAGGCTCTCGGGTCACAACTGCGCGCGGCCTACATCATCGGCCGCCAGGCGCGCACACGCATGCTGCTAAGCCAACAGGACCCGGCCCGACTGGCGCGCATGCAGGTTTATCTGGAGTACTTTCAGCGCGCCTA
>JBFKEC010000077.1:0-12734 GCA_041619315.1 Oceanococcus sp.
AAAAGCCAGTTCTACAAAGACGCGGACGAACTGTTGCGCGATTACCGGGCCCTGGCCAAGCAGGCGGATGCGGCCTTGCCACGCCTGTTTACCCGCTATCCATCGTTGCCCTATGCGGTAGAGCCGGTGCCGGAGTTTATGGCCGCGGGCAAACCGGTGGCCTACTATCAGCCGGGTAGCGCGGAGGCGGCGCGACCGGGCATATTCTTCGTCAATACGGTGTCCGTGGATGAAATGCCACGTTACGAAATGCCCGCACTGCTGTTGCACGAAGCTGTACCCGGCCACCATTTCCAGGTTGCACTGGCGCAGGAGCAGGGTGAGCTGCCGGCGTTCCGCCGCAATGCTTTTTTCACCGCCTATATCGAGGGCTGGGGGCTGTATGCCGAAAGTCTGGGTGAAGAAATCGGCTTTTATAAGACGCCGGCACAGCGTTTCGGCGCGCTGACCTTTGAAATGTGGCGGGCGGTCCGTCTGGTCGTCGATACCGGCCTGCATGCCAAGGGCTGGAGCCGCCAGCAGGCCATCGACTATTTCCACAAACAGACCGGCCACAGCCTTGATCGGGTGTCCACCGAAGTGGATCGTTATCTGGTTATGCCGGCACAAGCTTTGGCCTACAAGTTGGGTCAGCTCAAGATTTCGGAACTGCGTCAACGTGCGCAAACGTCGCTGGGCGAAGCCTTTGATCTGCGCCGCTTTCACGACGAGGTGTTGGGCCAGGGGGCATTGCCGCTTCCGGTACTCGAATCGCGTATTGACGCGTGGATTAATCAACAGCAGGAAAAAGCGTCATGAAATCACGGCTAATTGCCACCCTGTTCGCGCTCGCTCTGGTCACCCCGGTGGGGGCTGAGCAACTGGCCGAGGAACAGGTGTTGCACAAGGGCAACGGGGCCGAGCCGCAATCGCTGGATCCGCATAAGGCCGAGGGCGTGCCCTCGTCCAACATCATGCGTGATCTGTACGAAGGCCTGACCTCAGAGGCGCCCAACGGCGATGTTATCCCTGGCGCGGCGACGCGCTGGGAGATCAGCGAGGACGGCACTGAATACGTTTTCCATCTGCGCCCGCAGGCGCGCTGGTCGAATGGCGATGCGGTGGTGGCGGAGGATTTCGTCATCGGATTGCGACGCAGTGCCGATCCGGCCACGCTTTCGCACTATTCGCAGATTCTGTCCTCGATCAAGAATGCCGAGGCCGTGACGGCCGGCAAGGTGCCGCCGGAACAGCTGGGCGTTGAAGCCCTGGATGAGCACACGCTGAAAATAACGCTCAAGGCGCCTACGCCGTACTTTCTCGGCTTGCTCAATCACTCCTCGACCTTTCCGATCAACCAGCGGGCCTACAAGGAGCATGGCGCTCGCTTTGCCCGCGTTGGCAATCTGGTCGGCAATGGGGCCTACCGGCTCAAGGACTGGGTGGTGCAATCGCATATCGAGCTGGAGCGCAATCCGTTGTACTGGGACGACGCCAACACCACCATCGACCGGGTCTACTACCACGCCACTGAGGATCAGTCCTCGGAGCTCAAGCGTTACCGTGCCGGTGAACTGGACTGGACCAATGAGGTGCCGCTCAATCAGGTCAACTGGATTCGCGAAAATCTCAACGATGAGTTTTATGTTTCGACCTATCTGGGCACCTACTACTACGGCTTCAATCTGACCCAGCCACCGTTCAAGGCCAACCGGACCTTGCGCCGCGCACTGTCGATGGCGATAGACCGCGAAATTCTGGTCAACAAGGTGACCCGACTGGGTGAGCAGCCGGCCTATTCATGGGTCCCGCCGGGTATTAGTCATTACGCGGCCCAGGAGCCGGAATGGGCCAGCTGGACCCAGGAACAGCGCTTGGCCGAAGCACGCCGTCTGTATGCCGAAGCGGGTTATGGCAAGGACAAGCCACTGCATATCGAACTGCGCTACAACACCAGCGAGAATCACAAGAAGGTTGCCATTGCCATTGCCGCCATGCTCAAGCAGGCGCTCGGCGTGCGCGTCAATCTGGTCAATCAGGAATGGAAAGTGTTTCTGGAAACACGCAAACAGAAGCGTGTAACCCAGTTGTTCCGCGCCGGCTGGATTGGCGACTACAACGATGCCTACACCTTTTCAGAGCTGCTGCATTCCAAGCACGGCATCAATGATCAGGGTTACAACAACCCGGAATATGACAGGCTGCTTGAGCAGGCTTCGGTGGAAGGCGATTTCGACAAGCGCCGTGCATTGCTGGAAAAAGCCGAGCGGGTGATGCTGGAAGATCAGCCGATCATGCCGATTTACTTTTACGTCAACAAACGGCTGGTCAAGCCCTACGTGTCCGGATTCGAGCCCAATATCATGGACCATCATTACACCAAGAACATGCGCATCCTCGCGCACTAGCGGTCAATCACCATGCTCCAATATGCTTTCAAACGTCTGCTTGGTGCGATACCCACGCTGCTTGTGCTGATCACGATGGCGTTCTTCATGATTCGTATCGCGCCGGGTGGTCCTTTCGACACCGAAAAGTCATTGCCACCGGAGATTGAGGCCAATCTCAACGCGGCTTACCACCTGGATGAGCCGTTGATTCAGCAGTACGGTCGTTATCTGCTGCAGATTGTGCAGGGCGATTTCGGACCTTCGTTTCAGTACAAGGACTTCACAGTCAACGAACTGATCGCCTCGGGCTTTCCGGTGAGTTTGACCATCGGCGGGTTGTCCATGCTGCTGGCGGTCCTGCTCGGCAGTACCTTCGGCATCATCGCGGCCCTGCGCCACAATCGGCCGACCGATTACGCGGTGATGACGGTGGCGATGACCGGCATATCCATACCCAATTTCGTCATCGCGCCGCTGTTGATCCTGTTGTTTGCAGTGACGCTGGGCTGGCTGCCCGCTGGTGGCTGGGAGGGCGGAGGCCTGGGCAAGGTGGTGATGCCGGTAATAGCCTTGGCGTTGCCCCAGGTGGCCTATATCGCGCGCCTCATGCGCGGCAGCATGATTGAAGTGCTGCGCAGCAACTTCATTCGTACGGCGCGGGCCAAGGGGCTGTCTGAAACGCGCATCATTCTGCGTCATGCCCTGCGTCCGGCCTTTCTGCCGGTGCTGTCCTACCTCGGGCCGGCCAGCGCCGCAGTCATCACCGGCTCGGTGGTGATCGAGAAGATTTTTGGCATTCCAGGGCTTGGACGCTACTTCGTGCAAGGGGCGCTCAACCGTGACTACACCCTGGTGATGGGCGTTGTCGTGTTCTACGGGATTCTCATCATCGTGTTCAATTTCATCGTCGATTTGCTCTATGGAGCGCTCGATCCGAAGGTGCGTTATGACTGAAGCAACTGCAACATTGCAGGCCAGCGCCACGCTGTCCGAGGATGTGCGGGGGCGCAGCCTGTGGTTTGACGCCTGGCGGCGTTTGCGCCGTAACAAGGCGGCCCTGACTGCGGGAATTCTGCTGCTGGTAATGACTGTTCTGGTGCTGATTGGCCCGGTCATTTCGCCCTACGATTTCGATTTCACCGACTGGGACCATGTGTCGGAGCCGCCGAGTCTGCAGAGTCAGCACTATTTCGGCACCGATGCCGTGGGCCGTGACCTGTACGTACGCACCTTGCATGGTGGGCGCATATCACTGCTCATCGGGGTGGTGGCAACCCTGGTCAGTTTGATCATCGGGATTACCTACGGCGCCACCGCCGGGTATCTGGGCGGGCGCATAGACAATTTGATGATGCGCATTGTCGACATCCTCTATGCCATGCCATTCATGTTCTTCGTGATCCTGCTGATGGTGTTTTTCGGACGCAATATCCTGCTCATATTCGTCGCCATTGGGGCGATCAACTGGCTGGATATGGCGCGCATCGTCCGTGGCCAGACGATTTCGCTCAAGCAGCGTGAATTTGTTGAGGCTGCAGTGGCCTGTGGGGTGTCGACCCCACGCATCATCTTCCGCCATATCGTGCCCAATCTGCTTGGTGTGGTGATTGTTTACGTGACGCTGACCATTCCCCAGGTGATTTTGGTCGAATCGTTCTTGAGCTTCCTCGGGCTGGGAGTGCAGGAGCCGTTCACAAGCTGGGGCGCGCTGGTTAACGAAGGCGCTCAGGAAATGGAATCTGCATTGTGGATGCTGGTGTTCCCGGCAACATTCCTGGCCCTGACCCTGTTCTGTTTCAACTTCATCGGAGATGGTCTGCGTGATGCGCTGGACCCCAAAGATCGATGAGTAACAATATTCTCGAAGTGCACAATCTGTCTGTCCGCTTCCAAACCGATGATGGTGAGGTTGAGGCGGTCAATGGCGTCAATTTCAGCCTGGCCCGCGGCCAAACACTGGGTATCGTCGGCGAGTCCGGTTCGGGCAAAAGCCAGACCGTGCTGTCGGTTATGGGGCTGCTGGCCGGCAATGGTAAAGCCGGCGGCAAGGTGGTGTACCAGGGTTCGGATCTGCTGGGCATGCGCCCCAACGAGCTCAACCGCATACGCGGCGCCTCCATCGGCATGATCTTTCAGGACCCGATGACCTCGCTCAACCCGTATATGCGGATCAGTGAGCAGCTCACCGAATCGCTGGTCCTGCATCGCGGCATGTCGAAAAAGGAAGCGTTGGCGCGGGCCATCGAAGTGCTTGATGCGGTGCACATTCCGGATGCTAAAAACCGCGTGCACTACTATCCACACGAGTTCTCGGGCGGGATGCGCCAACGCGTGATGATCGCCATGGCGCTGTTGTGCAAGCCTGAATTGATCATCGCCGATGAACCGACCACCGCGCTGGATGTGACCGTGCAGGCGCAGATTCTGAAGCTGCTCGGCGAGCTGCGCGACGATTTTGGTGTGGCGATCATTCTGATTACCCATGATCTGGGTGTGGTCGCGGGCCTGTGTGATCAGGTCATGGTGATGTATGGCGGCCAAGTCATGGAATACGGGACGTTGGAGGCCATTTTTGCCAATCCGACACACCCCTATACCCGCGGTTTGCTGCGTTCGGTACCACGGCTGGATGATGCAGGTGCGTCGGCCTTGCAGACCATTGCCGGCAATCCACCCGATTTGATGCATTTGCCGCCCGGTTGCCCGTTCAGCCCACGCTGTGACAACCGGCGAGAGATCTGTAGCCAACATCGGCCGGTGCTCGAATTTGCCCATGATGGTCATGCGCGTGCCTGCCATGTCCCGCTGGAGGAGCTGCGATGAGCCAGCCGTTACTGCGTCTTGAAGATGTCCACGTGCACTTCCCGATTGCTCAGGGTGTGCTCAAGCCGGCGCGCCAGCTGCGTGCAGTGAACGGCGTCAGTCTGAGTGTAGAGCCCGGCACCACACTGGGTATCGTGGGTGAGTCTGGCTGTGGCAAATCCACCCTGGCACGCGCGATTCTGGGCATACACCCGCCGACTCAGGGGCGTATCTGGCTGGGCGATCAGGAACTCACCGGCATGGCTGCCAAGCCTTTGCGGGCCATGCGCAAGCGCATGCAGATCGTCTTTCAGGATCCTCTGGCCTCGCTCAATCCGCGCATGACCATTGGTGAGGCGATCATGGAGCCGCTGCGGGTCTTTTTCCCGGCTATGTCGGCGCTGGAGCGCAAGCGCAAGGCGCAGGCGATGATGGAGCGGGTCGGCTTGCTACCCAATCAGATCAATCGCTATCCGCATGAATTCTCCGGCGGTCAGTGCCAGCGTGTGGGTATCGCCCGCGCCCTGGTGGTTGAGCCGGAACTGCTGCTGTGTGATGAGCCGGTCAGCGCCCTGGACGTTTCCATTCAGGCTCAGATCGTCAATCTGCTGATGGATCTGAAGCAGGACATGGGGCTGACCATGTTGTTCATCGCCCATGATCTGTCGGTGGTCCGGCATATCAGTGATCACGTCATGGTCATGTATCTGGGCAAGGTCGCCGAACAGGGCGAGCGTGATGTGATCTATGAGGCTCCGCGCCATCCGTACACCCAGGCCCTGATTCAGTCGGTGCCGGTGCCAGACCCGGTGGTGGAGCGCAACAAGACCCATGCGCCGCTCAGTGGCGATCTGCCGTCGCCGCTGAACCCGCCTTCGGGTTGCACATTCCGCACCCGTTGCCCGGTCGCTCAGCCGCGTTGTGCCGAGCAGGTTCCCGAGTTGCGAGAGCAGCATGGCGGGCGCGGCGCGGTGGCCTGTCACTTCGCGTAGAATGGCGTCCTCGGAATTTTTGTACAACGGAGTTTGGTCATGAACAAGCAGATTGTGGCTTTGGCCCTGCTTGCTGGTGTGTCTGGCGTTAGCGCCGCCGCCAGTGAAGTCAATCTGGGAATGTCTTCGGAATACGTATTCCGTGGCGTGCCGCAATCCGACGGTGCCCAGGTCTGGGCCTCGTTCGATTATTCATTCAATCAGCTGGGTATCTACACCGGTTTGTGGGTGTCCAATGCGGGTCTGGCTGGCAACGAAGAAGTTGATGCCTACGTTGGCTACGCTCTGCCCTTGAACAAGGACCTGTCGCTGGATTTCGGCGGCATTGGCTACTTTGATCCGAGTGCGGCTGAAGGTGATACCGCCAACAACAACAGCGAGCTGTACTTTGGTGTGAACTGGCAGGCACTGAATGCCTATGCCTATTACAACTTTGGTGGCACCGCTGTTGATGATGACGAGTCGGGCTATGTTGAAGTCAACTATTCGCTCCCCGTGCTGGCCGATGCATCGATGAAACTGCATGTGGGCTACTTCGAAGGGTTGGGTGATTTCTACAATGTGCTGCCTGACGACAGCTATATTGACTATGGCGTGAGCTTCATCAAGGATTACGGTGATGCGGGCCAGATTGCGCTGGCCGTGACCGCCACCACGATTGATGCAGACCACGGCCTGAATGGCGTGTTTGCCGAAAGTGAGCGCCCTCAGTTCACGGTGGGCTGGTCGCGCAGCTTCGGAGGATTCCTGTAAGCCTAGGCAGACCAGGACATGCCAGAAACGCCGGCCTTGAGCCGGCGTTTTTGTAGGCGTCACAGCGATCCCGTGTGACGGTATTGCAGGGCTTCAGCCAGATGCGCGGTGGCGATACATTCAGCGCCGCCCAGATCGGCGATGCTGCGCGCCACTTTGAGCACCCGATGGATGCCACGGCCACTCAGCTGCAGGCGTTCGGCGGCTTGGGCGAGCAGGGCCTGGGTGGCTGAATCCAGGCGGCAGTCCTTCTTCAGTTCCGCCCCACTGAGCTGGCTGTTGCATTTGCCGCGTCGCTCAAGCTGGCGCTGTCGCGCGGCAATAACACGCTGGCGGATATCCGCACTGCTCTGCGCCTGATGATCATCCGGGCCGAGCATGTCAGCGCTGGCCAGGCGCGGAACATTGACGTGCAGATCAATGCGGTCAAGCAGCGGGCCGGAAATGCGCTGGCGGTATCTTTGAACCTGCTCGCTGGTGCAGTGGCAGCGTGCGCTGGCGTCACCCAGATAGCCGCACGGGCAAGGATTCATGGCTGCGATCAGCTGGAAACGTGCAGGGTAAGTCACCCGCTGGCGAGCACGTGAGAGATGGATTTCGCCGGATTCCAGAGGCTCACGCAGCACTTCCAGCACGTGGCGGCTGAATTCCGGCAATTCGTCGAGGAACAACGTGCCGTGATGTGCGAGTGAGATTTCACCCGGTTTGGGATGACTGCCACCGCCGACCAGTGCCGCTGCCGAGCAGTTGTGGTGCGGGCTGCGAAACGGAATCTGGCGCCATTGTGCCGGATTGAAGCCACCCGGAATGGTCGATTGCACACTGGCCAGTTCCACCGCCTGGCGCTCATTCAAGGGCGGACAAATGCCAGGGAAACGCTGTGCCAGCATACTTTTGCCGCTACCTGGTGCACCCAGCATCAACACATTGTGGTGGCCGCAAGCAGCGATTTCCAGCGCGCGCTTGGCTTGGGCCTGACCGCGCACTTCGGCAAAGTCGCTATCCGTTCCTGCCGCCACCGGCGGAGCGGCGACTTGCGCGGTAATGCTGTCCCACGCCTGCTGACCACTGAGCGCTTTGCACACCTGCAGCAGATGTTCAGCCTGGCGTGCCTGTGGATGTTCAGGCAGCGCCGCTTCGGCGGCACAGTCTGCGGGTACCACGATGGACCGTTGCGCCGCTTTGGCCGCAATCACCGCGGAGAGCACACCGCTAACCGGGCGCAAACCGCCCGACAGTGACAGTTCACCGATGAACTCGAATTGCGACAGGTCACCATCGAGCTGACCGGAGGCTTGCAGAATGCCCAGAGCAATCGCCAGATCGAAACGCGCGCCATCCTTGGGCAGGTCGGCCGGCGCGAGGTTGACCGTGATGCGCCGTGGCGGCAGTTTGAAGCCGCTGGTCTGAATGGCCGCACGGACTCTGTCCTTGGCTTCGCGCACACCCGAATTGGGCAAGCCGACGATGGTCAGGCCGGGCAGGCCCCCGGCCACATGCACCTCGACCCGCACAGCGGGTGCCTGGATGCCGACCTCAGCTCGGCTATGCACGATCGATAGACTCATGCTTTCAGATACGTGCAATTGCCGCCGAGCCGGTCATCGTCCTGCTAAAACCCCTGCAAGTTGCTGTTTGCATTTGTGAAACCGGTGGTAAATTCACGCGCAGCCCAGATAGATGCGTTATTCTTGGGGCATAACGCAGTGTTGACGCTGCTTGGGACGTTCAGGAATCAGGGGATGGGGATGAAAACCGTGCTCAAAGCCGCTCTGTTGAGTGGTCTCGCATGCAGCATTTCGAGCCACGCGATCGCGGCCGATACGTTTAGCGACAAATATTTTGCCGTGAGCGGGTATTTTTTCGACCCGGATGACGCGCGTGGCACCGATCGCGAAGGCGCCGGTGCGGATGTGACCTTTGGTTTTCAGGTCAGCGGCCCGTTCTTTGTCGAGCTTCGCGGCTTTGGTGTGGTGTTCGAAAATGGCGTTGGCGGTGGCTCTGACAACTACAACGGTGGTTTCGGCGCAGACCTGCAGTATCTGGTTGGCAAGCGCGGGATGTTTTCCGCCTTCGGTCTGGTCGGTGCGGCCATGGCCTACAACGATTCACACGCGGGCTACCCCGACGAAGCCGCGTTTCAGGCCAATGCCGGTATCGGCATCCTGAGTCGCGCGCTGACGTCGGCCAATGTGCGCCTGCGTATCGAGGCCCGTGCGATTTACGAAGATTATCTTGATGGCGTGGATGATTACCGCATCGGCGCCGGTCTGGAAATTCCGCTGGACCCGGCCGAGATCGTGGTGCGTGAAGTTGGGCGTGCGCCGGTCGCTGCCAGCGAGGCGCCACCGCCAAGCAGCGGAGCCTATCCGCCGCGTCCGGTCGATTCGGACAATGACGGTGTGCTGGAAAACTTTGATGTGTGCCCGGGTACGCTGCCAGGTACCCGTGTGGACCGTTCCGGTTGTGCTCTGCCTGAGCAGAACGTGACCTTGCAGGGCGTTCACTTTGAACTGGATTCGGCGCGGCTCACGCCCGGCTCCCTGGCCATCCTCGATCAGGCCGCAGCGGCGCTCAAGGGTCAGCCGAACATGCGTGTGCGAATTGCAGGCCATACCGACAGCCTGGGCTCTGAGGTCTACAACGAGAAATTGTCGATGGCTCGGGCCAAGGCTGTTCGTGAGTACTTGCAAGCACATCAGGGAATTAATCCGCAGCGTTTGAGCGCAATCGGCTATGGGGAATCCGCACCGGTTGCGAGCAATGAAACGGACGTGGGTCGGGCCAAGAACCGTCGCGTCGAGTTTGAGCTGCAAGACAGCAGTGCCAGCCCCAAATAGGGCGCACCAGGAGTAGGTCGCGGTGTCAGAGCAGGCTCTGGATGGTCGCCGTATTGCGATTCCGGAGACCCGCCAGGCCGAAGTGCTGGCCGGGTTGCTGGAGCGGCGTGGGGCTGAAGTTCTGCGCTGCCCTCTGGTCGGCATTCATGACACGCGCAACGTCGAACAGGTCCACTGCTGGCTGGATACCTGCATCCGCGATCCGTTCGACGATCTGATTCTGCTCACCGGTGAGGGCTTGCGTCGTCTGACCGGCTTTGCAGAACGTTACGGCTGGCGCGAGCAGTTTATTGCCGCGCTGGGCCAGATGCGCACCATAGTGCGTGGCCCCAAGCCGGCCAAGGCCCTGCGTGAACTGGGGCTGAGCCCGGGCCTGTCGGCCCAGCAGCCCACCACACAGGGCGTGATCGCAACGCTGAGTGCGGAAAATCTTTACGACCGGCGGGTTGGTGTCCAGCTTTACGGCGATGAGCCCAATGCGCCCTTGCGTGGTTTTCTTGATCAGGCCGGGGCGCACGATTTCTTTGTCGCGCCATACCGTTATGCCGATGAGGCCGAAGATGGGCAGGTTGCCATGCTGATCGATCAATTGGTCGGTCAGCAACTCGATGCCATGTGTTTCACCAGCACCCCGCAGATGCGCCGATTGTTTAGCGTGGCGCGCAAGCGTGGTCAGGAGCAGGCCTTGTGCGATGCCCTGAATGCCTCCGTGGTGGCCGCAGTCGGGCCGGTGGTTGCGGCGGATCTGGAGGCGCGCGGGGTGCGCGTGGCGATCATGCCGACCCACAGCTGGTTCATGAAGCCCTTGGTCCAGGGGCTGGTCGACTACTGGTCCTGATTCAGCCATGGCGCCAGTGCGCCGTGCAGATCGACCGTGGCGCCGAGCTTGACCAGTGTCCAATAGTGGCCGTTGACCATGCGGTCGACGAACACTGTCTGTGACGGGGGCTGGAGTTGAGCCGTGAGCTTGAGCACTTCCGGCGATTTGGCCATGACCGCCTTGTGGATGCGTGACTGGGAAAAATCGAAGCCATGCTCGGCCAGCAGTGGTTTGAGTACAATCGGGCGCCAGCCCTCATAGAACGCGTCGTCCAGTGGCGTGCTGCCGGGCACGCGGGCGCCCAGACGGGTCAGGGCATCATCCACTAGCGCCCAGTCACAAGCCTGTGCACCACGAATGGTATCGCGGTAGGCATTGACCGTTGCCGCGCTGAGACGTTTCACGCAGCCAAAGTCATAGATCACCAGCCGGCCGGACTCATCAACGGCAAAATTTCCCGGATTGGGATCGGCGTGTATGGCATGAAATTCGAACAGGGACCGCGCCATCATGTCGACCAGAGTGCGCCCCAGCGCATCGCGTTGCGCCTCTGCGGCCTGCTCAAGCGGGCTGCCCGCTAGATACTCCATGGTCAGCACATGCTGACGGCTGTGGCTGTCGATCAGTGCGGGCAGGCGTAAACGCGGCTCGTCACTGAAACGCTGGCCAAACTCACGAAGGTTGTCAGCCTCGGCACGGTAATCCAGTTCTTCATGCAGACGATCGCGGATTTCCTCAAACATGGCGTCCAGCACATGTTTGTCGACCTGAACCAGGCGGCCCAGACGCAAGGCTCGCTTGAGCTGGCGCAGGTCGGAATCGCACGACTCGGCAATGCCCGGGTATTGAACCTTGATCACCACTTCGCGCCCGTCGTGCAGCTGTGCGCGATGCACCTGGCCGATGGATGCGGCGGCATGCGGCTCGGTCTCAAAGCGCGCAAACAGGGTGTCCAGTGGCGCCCGAAGATCGCCTTCGATCTGCTCACGGATCAGCGCAAAGTCCATGGGCGGTGCCTGCTGCTGCAGGCGCGACAAGGCGTTGGCAATGTCCTCGGGCAACAGGTCTGACACCTGCGAGGCAAATTGGCCCAGTTTCATGACCGCGCCCTTGAGTTCGCCCAGGGTGTCGGCCAGGTGATCGCCGGCCTGTTGATCCAGCCGCGCTCGCGCCGCTTTGCGTTGTTGCTCATTGCGTAGCGGTGAAACCAGTTTGTTGCCGGCATAGCGCCCAGCCAGCGTCGCTGTCATGCCGGCCAGTTTGAGCACCCGGCGGCGGCCGCGTGCAGGACGTGTGGGTCTACTCATCCCGGTCCGGGTCCGCGGCAGGACGCGGACCGAGATGAACGTCGCCGCGTTCTTTGGCCAAGCGCATCTGAAGGCTGCGTTCACGCGCACGCTTCCGTTTGGCTTCGCTCTGATCCGCAAAGCAGTGCGGACAGCAGACGTCTTCCTCGTAATGCGGATGGCTGCGGTCTGCGGCCGAGAGTGGATGGCGGCAGGCTCGGCACAGGCTGTGTTCGCCTTTTTGCAGATTCTTGTCCACGGCCACGCGCTCGTCGAACACAAAACACTCGCCGTGCCAGCGATTGTCCTGCGGCGCGACATCTTCTAAGTATTGCAGTATCCCGCCCTTGAGATGGTAGACCTCGGAAAAGCCCTGTTTCAGCAGGAAATGACTGGCTTTTTCACAGCGGATGCCGCCGGTGCAATACATTGCGATCTTGCGTTGTCGCTGCGGATCGAGTTCGCGCTCAACGTATTCGGGAAATTCGCGAAAGTACCGGGTGTCGGGCGAAATCGCATTGTCGAAGCGGCCTATTGCCACTTCATAGTCATTGCGGGTATCGATGACCAGGGTGTCGGGGTCATCGAGCAGCGCATTCCAGGTTTGCGCGTCGACATAGGTGCCGTTGCGGCTGGCCGGGTCGGTATCGGCAACGCCCATGGTCACGATTTCACGTTTGAGACGGACTTTCAGACGTAAAAACGGATGTGTGGAATGATGCGATTCTTTGTATTCCACGCCGTCAAAGCGCGCGTCCGCAGCAAGAAACGCCCGCAGTGCCGCAATCGCCTGGGCCGAGCCTGCAACGGTGCCGTTGATGCCCTCGTGCGCAACCAGCAAAGTGCCCTTGATGTCATGGGCCTGGCACAGC
>JBFKEC010000078.1:0-12677 GCA_041619315.1 Oceanococcus sp.
CTCGCAGGGTCTGGAAACCGAGGCCTATGCTGCGGCACAGGCGAAACTGTGGCGCAAAGGGCTGGCGGAGTGGGATCAGGATGGCGACCGCATTGCGCGTTTGGGCAAGGCCGCCGATATGGCGATTTACACACCTGGCAGCACCGCCGGACAGCCCTTGTCGATACTCGGTTCACTGCGCGCGCCACCGGCGACATTGCTTGATGATCCGGAAATGTTTGCACAGCGCGTTCAGGCCGGAGTGACTGGGCTTTTGACCTTGCTAGGGGTCGAGGCAGACCCACTGAGCAGCCGCGAACACATACTGCTTTCGACCTTGTTCGCACGCGAATGGCGAGCAGGCCGTGATCTGGATCTGGCCGGGCTGGTCGGCGCCATTCCGCAGCCGGGCATCGACAAGCTGGGTATCCTGCCGCTGGATACGGTGTTTCCGCCCAAGGATCGCATGGCGCTGGCCCTGCGGCTGAACAATCTGCTGGCCTCGCCGGGCTTTAGCGCATGGCTAAGCGGCACGCCGCTGGATGCCCAGAGCCTGCTGTACACCGAGCAAGGCCGTCCGCGCCTGTCGATCATCAATATCGCCCATCTGTCTGATGCCGAGCGCATGAGTGTGGTGACCCTGCTGCTGGCCGAAGTTCTGAACTGGGTGCGCAGCCAACCCGGCACCGGCAGTCTGCGCGCCGTGTTGTACATGGATGAGATCTTCGGTTACCTGCCGCCGAGCGCAAACCCACCCAGCAAGATGCTGCTGCTGACCTTGCTCAAGCAGGCCCGGGCCTTCGGTCTGGGGCTGGTGTTGAGCACCCAGAATCCGGTTGATCTTGATTACAAGGCCCTGTCCAACGCCGGGACCTGGTTTATCGGTCGCCTGCAAACGGATCAGGACCGCGCGCGCGTGATGGATGGGCTGCGGAGCAGTGGCGCTGATGTGCAGCAGTTGTCGCGTTGGCTGAGTGGTCTTGGCAAGCGCCGCTTTTTGCTCCACAACGTGCATGAAGCGCGGCCGGGTTGCTTTGCCACCCGCTGGGCTTTGTCCTATCTGGCCGGTCCGCTGGCCCGCGAACAAATTCAGCGTCTGAGCCCGCCGTTGGCGTTGCCCCCGGCTTCGCCTCAGCCTGCGCCCGCGGTCGCGGCGCCGGCAACAAACGCGCCGCCCGCCTTGCCCGCGGGGATTAAGCCTTTGTACCTGCCACTGACGCGAGCGCCCGCGCCTGGGGAGCAGTTGATCTATCAGCCACGCTTGCTCGCGGCGGTTGATGTTCACTATGTCAGCGCCCGTTACAAGCTGGATTGCCAGCGCCGCCTGCTGCTGGCACTTGCGCTTGATGACGGGCCTCTGGCGCCAGACTGGGCTGAGGCTGCGCTGTTGGACCAGGACCCCGAAGGTTTGAGCAGGCAGGGGGAGCGGGGCGCAGCTTACGCCGAGCTGTCACCTGCGATGGTGAAACCGGGGGCGGTCAAAAGCTGGCCGCGCGCATTGAGTCGCCATGTGCGAACCGAACGGCCGTTGCGCCTGTGGCGTTGCGCAGCGCTCAAGTTGAACTCTTTGCCGGACGAGAGCGAAGGCGAATTTCGCGTACGCCTGCGCCAGGCCGCCAGCGAGCAGCGTGATCGTGAAGTGGCCCGCTTGCGAGCGCGCTATGAAAAGCGTCTGGCTACGTTGGAGGCGCGTTTGCTGCGCGCTGAGCAGGCTATTGAACGTGAGGCTCAGCAAAGCCGAGCCGGGCAGTTCGATGCCGCACTGTCATTTGGTGGTGCGCTATTGGGCGCATTTCTGGGTCGTCGCAAACTGAGTGCTACCAATGTGCGGCGTGTCAGCAGTGCGGCCAGACGGGCCGGACGCTTGCGCAAGGAATCAGGCGATGTGGCCCGTGCCGAAGAGCGCGCCGCTGCGACGCAGGCGCAGCTTGCTGAACTCGGTCGCCAGTTTGAAGACGAGGTTGATCAGCTTGAGTTGGCGCTGGACAGTAGCGCCTTGAAACTGGAAGAAATCCAGATTCGGGCCAAGAGCAGCGATATTCAGGTGCACTTCGCAACCATTGGCTGGTTGCCGCGCTTGGTGTCGGGCTGACGCTGGGGCGCGATCGATTGCGTATTAGCGTTGGTCGAATAAAGACGGGCTGATGCCCGTCTTTATTCGCACCACATGACGCTTCAATAGCGAATCATGCGCGGCAAGTCTTTGGCTTGGGTAGTCCAGGCTTGAACCTTGGCCAGAGTCGGTGTTGAGCGCACCAGCTTGCGCGTGGCGTTGACCGCATTCATGCGTTCAAACAGGTTATTGGCATTGCGGCGGGCCAGTTCTGGCACGGTATCCACGCCTGCAACTTCGAGCAGGTCTGCATATTCCTCGCCAATGCCGCGCACGCGGGCCAGATCAGCGCGGTTGATCCATTTCAGGATCAGCTTGCCGGACAAGCCCGTGCCTTTTTCGATTTTGCGCCGACCGGCTGGTGTGGCGCCTAGCTCCAGCATTTTCTTTTGTGTGCTGACGCCGGCAGCGCGCAGTTTATCCGCATAGGTCGGGCCAATGCCTTCAATATCTTCCAGTTTTGCCATTACTTTGTACTCCTCAGGTCTGTTATGAACCGGAGCGAGTGTGTCCCGGGCGATGTCAAGAGGATGTCAAGTCGCTGGCGATAGCTGGCGCAGGCCTGGCTAAGGCCGAGGGGCTGCTAGTGAGCGTCGGTGTTTGCATCCGCTGGCGCTGTCGCGGCCCTGATGGCAAGCAGTTCATTTTCAACCGGTGGTGTTGGATCGACCGGGTCGCTGAGGCCGGCCAGAAGGTCTTCGGCGAATTGTTTGCGTGTCACGCGCTGGCGTGAGCCATCAAACGCGGCGAATTCAAGGCCGTCCTGGTCGTGGCTGGCCGCGCGCAGCCATTGTATGTGGCCAAGTTGGCTGTCATGCACCTTGAACCAGCTGCCTGCAACGAACATGCGTTCAAGCAATGCGTCCATGCGCTGAACCGGTGCTGAAGGCAGTTCCGGCAGCGCAACCGACAAGGATTGCGATTTTACGTCGCGATCTTCTGCCATGCAGATCGCTTTGATCAGGTCTCTGACCATGACTTCTATGCGTTTGGGCACCATGCCGGCGTCGCCCAGCGCATCGCGAAAGTCGTCGCCAAGCTTGGCCATGTCGGAAGTGCCTTCGCCCTGCGGGTCGACCGCTTCGACAATGCGGTCGAGCAAGTCCAGTGCGCTTTCCCACTGTTGCGAATGATTGCCATGGCGCAACAGATTGAGTGCGGCCATGGGAATCCAGCCGTAGGCGCAGATACGCCGGGCAGAATCGGGCAGGTTGCGTTGTGCGGTGCGTGCCCAGAGTTCGTCGGTGGCCACTTCGCGCGAACGCGCGATGATGTCTTCGCGGCGGGCTTTGACGGCGGCCTTTTGTTGTTTGGCGAAGGCTTCAAGTCGTTCTGTTGCGGCGGGCTCAAGCTGTTCGCCGTCTTTGGGGCGGACCTTGCTGGCATCAATATCGAATTGTTCGCGGATTTGCTCGACCATCTGCTCGATGTTGGCCGCGCCGCGGTCGGTGCTGATGCGTGATCGCGCCATCAGGCTGAGTACTTCATTCAACAGTCCACGCAACGGGTGGTCGTTCTGCATGAAGAAATCGGAATCCGCCATCGCCACTTTCATGACCGGGAATTGCATTTGAGCAAAGCTGTCCTTGAGTTCAGGACGAACATGGCGGTCGGCGTTCACCTTTCTAAAGACGCGGCCAACCGCTTTGGACCGGCGAAGGGCATCTGCTGCAGCCGGAACACTCCAGCCAGTTACGCTCTGACCCTGGGCAATTTGCTGCAGATCATGGGCCAGACGGGCGTCATTGTAGGGCGCGCTGTTGGAATACTGAGCACTCAGATTTTGCAGCAGGCTGCGAGTCTGGGCATCAAGCTGCGGGCCCGCTGGACCGCCACCACCACCTCCGCCTCCTGCACCTGCATTTGGCGTTCCTGCACTGCCATCACCACCGGCCTGGGCGGGCTGGCCCGATGATGGCGCAGCGCCGCCGGATGACGTGCCGGCTGCGGAGCCGGGGCGGGCAAGTGCACGGGTGTAGGGCTGGATGCCCATACTGGTGAGCTCTTCCAGTACAGCCTTGTAAAGGTCCTCGAACTTGGGCACACAAATGGTTTCGAACAACTCCAGGGCAATGCGGATTTGTTCGGTTTCCAACTTGAGACTGTCCAGCGCATCGACAAACAGCGCGCACAAGTTGGGTGGGCTCAGTGCCTCCGGGACGATGTTGGCGCCGCGGGTGTAGGTCCAGGTGTCGAGTCTGGGATTGATGTCCTGCAGGATTGATGTGTAACGATGGTCGGCACGCCCGCCAACGCGATCGGCCAGAATCTTGCGGTCCAGGCTGGTGGGGTCCTGCAGACTCAGATCGTTGATTTCGAATGCGGTTGCGCTGAGCAGCGTGGGCTTGTCGTCGGCCGGGATCAGCTTTTTGCCGACCGCCATGGCGTAGTCGGCGATGATGCTGTCGCGCGCGCCATTCAACAATGCCAGGCAGTCCTTGTAACTGCGCCAAGCATCCCCGTTGCTGCTGGCTTCAACAAGCTCGGGCAATACGCTATCAGCCTGATCGAATAGGCTGGACAGCAGAATCCTGAGCTGCTTGAGCACAAGTTTCTCGAAGGCCCTGACTTGGCCTTGTGTCTGGCTGTCAGAATCGGGCATTAGCAATGATCCGAAGAGATGACTTGAGTCTAGCTGATTTGCAGGTCAGGTGTTGACGATCTGTTTCAACTCAAGAATGGCGACCAAATTGCACAGCATCTGTTAGATTCTGTGACAACGCAGTCGGATATTCGGCGGGGTGGTATGAGCTCATCTGACATCAATCAGGCCGTTGCTGCAGTCAACCGCGGCCCTCAAGCAGAGCCTAAGTCTGGTGCTGTGCAAGCTGGCGACCATGTCGGCAAGTACGAAATCCTGAGTGAACTGGGGCGCGGTAATTGCGGGGTGGTCTATCTGGCCCATGACCCGTTCGTGGATCGCAAGGTGGCGATCAAGCTGGCCAATCCGGCACCGGGTGCTTCAGCGCCCAGCATTGCGGAAAACGAATTTCTCGCTGAAGCCCGTTCGGCCGGGCGCCTGCAGCATCCCAATATTGTTGGTGTATACGATGCCGGCGTGCATCAGGGACAACATTTCCTGGTAATGGAATATGTCGATGGGCGCACCCTGGGGCAAATTCCAAGCGATGAGTTATCACCGTCACGGGTGGTTGAAATTGCCTACGACTGCGCCCGAGCGCTGGGTTATGCCCACCGCGCCAATGTGCTGCATCGTGATATCAAGCCGGACAATGTGATCGTGCGTGAGGATGGCACGGCCAAAGTGATGGATTTCAGCATTGCAGCGGTGATGCAGAACCAGAAGTTTCGCCCCGGCGTGGTCCTGGGTACGCCCAAGTACATGGCGCCGGAACAAATTGCCGGAGTCACCATGGGCCCGCTCAGTGATCTGTATTCGCTGGGCGCGGTGATGTATTACATGCTGGCTGGTCGGGCGCCGCATCTGGCCAGCAGTCGCCCGGAGTTGTTGCGCCTGATTCAGTGCGAGCGCGCCGTGCCGCTGCGCAAGCGTAGGCCCGATTTGCCGCCGCGCCTGGATGATATTGTCGATCGCCTGCTTGAATTGGACCCGGCCAAGCGTTATCCCAGTGGCGACGAATTGGCCACCGAGTTGCTCAAAGTTTGGGATCGGCGCAGCGGGGTCAAAACGCAGGGGCAGTTGAGTAAGCCGGCGCGGCGTTTGGCCGAACTGCCTTTCGCGGCGTTGATGTCGCCCGCAGAGGTCGAAGAATTCATGGCCGCAGGCAAGGTCCGAACGTTTTCGAGTGGTGAGGTGGTTGCCGGCAAAGGCCACAACAGTGCTTTGATATATGTATTGATCGTGGGTGAAATTCAGCTCGGGGAACATCCGGGCGTGGGCCTCGCGCCGGGCCACGTTTTCGGGCATCTGGGCCCGCCGGACGAGACTTTTCCACCACTGAATGCTCGTGGCATTACGTCTGGCGCAGTGCTGGAAGTGTCCCACGAGGCACTTGAACAATGCTCGGTAGGTTGTCGTTTCCGGGTCTTTCAGGCCTGCACATTCATGCTGCATGAGCAGTTACTGCAGTGTCTCTGACGGGGTAAAAATCTAATGTATATACTGCTGCGGCATGACTAGCGGAGCGAACAGCGTGGGCGAGCATGACGATTTCGCGGTGGCGAGCGCATTGCAACACGGCCGCAGCGGATTCTGGTGGCTGCAGCACGACGCGCAGACTGTCGCTATTGATAGCGGTATGGCGCGATTACTGCAATACGGAGAACATGCCGAAAGCATGTCCCTGGAGGAGTTGCTGGAGCGCATGGACCCGGCCGGCCAGGATGAGCTCAGCAATGCGATCGAGGCTACATTTGCCGGTGAGGCGCCTATGCGTTGTGATATTCGCCTGCAAAGCGGCGCGCCCACACTGAGCATGCGGCTGGGTCTGGTTGACTTGCCACAAGGGGATCCGCTTTTGGTCGCCAGCTGCCAGGAAATGACGGCGCAGGATCAGTGGTCTCAGCATGGCAGCCTGGGCATTACCCGCGATGCCATGACCGGACTGTACAGCCGGCACTATTTCGAACTGATGCTGGAGCGTGAATGGCGCATCAGCATGCGTGAGCGCCATGCGCTGTCGCTGCTGCTCATCGATCTGCAGCCGGATGCCGAGGCGTCTGCCCAGGAAGCCCTGCTCGTGCGCATGGGCACCTTGCTGCCATCCAGCGTGTTTCGCCCGGCCGACGTGGCGGCGCGGTATTCACATTCACGGCTCGCATTGTTGTTGCCGCGTACCGAAGTTGTCGGCGCGCAGCAGGTGGCGGAGCGTTTGTTTGAAGGGCTGGTCAGTGACAGCGTCATGCAGCAGTCCGCGCCGGCTGGCAAGTTGGTCATGAACATGGGGCTGTGCTGTCTGAACGCATCCGACACCGCCTTGGGCCAGGACGTGTTGATGGCCCGCAGCCAGGCGGCGATTCATATGGCCAGGTTGCATGGCGGTGACCGCATTGAAGTGTGGCAGCCGCACTTTCCCGAGGTTCCGCCGGCCTGGGATTAGGGCGCCTTTGGCGCATTTTCCAGAACCCAGTCGCAGCACAACCGGCACGCTTGGCTATGTGAGCCATTTATTTACCGACAGGGTTTTGTTGCGTTGGGGCGTTTGGCCACTGACGGCCATGCGTATTTTGCGGTTTTTAAGCCGCTCACAATTCTCTTGCTGAATCAGCGTTTGATTTGACGCCATATCACCGCGGGCCTAAGGTTCGCGTGGTGATATTTTCACGCTGTAAATAATTAAAAAATGACCGGCAATCACCGGTTCAGGAAGAGGAGACACACTATGCCGGCAATCTCTTGTCGGACGCTTGCTATTGTGACAGCGATAGCGCTTGGCGCCCCTGTTATTCCCGCCCAAGCGGCCTCATATTTATTGGGCCCACTTGATGTTCAGGTCGACACGACCTTGTCTGCAGGCGTCAGTCTGCGAATGAGCGATCCGGATGCCGACCAGATTGGTATCAGCAATGGAGGCACATCGCGGTCCTCCAATGGTGACGATGGCAATCTGGGCTACAAGGCTGGCGATCTGGTCGCAGCTGCGGCCAAAGCCACCTTTGATATTGATGCATCATTGACCCGGCAATATGGTCTGTTTTCACGTATTTCGGCCTTTTACAATCCAGAGGCCAATGACGCCGGTGATATCGATGCACGTCTGAAAGCCAATGATGGTGCCGGGCGATCGCGGGTACGCGGCGAGGCCGAGCTTGGCGATCGCGGGCATAGCCGTCTGGATTCCGATGTCGAACTGCTGGACCTGTTTGTTTACGGCGATTTCCGCCTGGGTGATCGTTCTGTGCTGGTGCAGGCGGGCAATCAGGTCGTTAACTGGGGCGAAAGCACGTTCATTGGTAACAGTATCAATGTGCTGAATCCGGTTGATGTGGTGAAGTTTCGTTTGCCCGGCTCCGAGCTTAAAGAAGCACTGACGCCGACGCCGATGCTGTGGATCGGTGGATCCTTGACCGACAATCTCAGTGCCGAACTGGTCTGGATGGCGGATTGGAAGGAAGTCGAAATTGATCCGCGTGGCAGTTATTTCTCGACCAACGACTTTGCCTCGGATGATGGCGACAACGTTGTGGTCAGTTTTGGCCGTCGGCATGACGACAATACGCGGCCGTTTGCCGTGCTCAATGATGATCCTTCAGATGATGGTGCGCAGCAGGCCTGGGTGGCGCGCGAGCGCAACCAGGACCCTGGCGATCAGACCAGCCAGGCCGGTTTCGCCCTGCGCTATTACGCCGACTGGCTCAACGCCACGGAATTCGGGCTTTACTATCTGAACTATCACAGCCGACTTCCACTGCTGTCTGCTGTGCGTGGCGCGTCGACCAATCCCGGCAATCTGGCGGCACCCACGTGCTCCTCTGATCCGGCTGCAGATGGTTGTCGTGCGACTTATTTTGCCGAATATCCGGAAGACATCCAGCTGTATGGTCTGAGTTTCAACACCAGCGGGCCGGCTGGGGTGGCGCTGCAGGGCGAAGTGTCCTACCGCCCAAACAATCCGGTTCAGATCAGCGGTGCCGAGGTCATTCTGGCCTCCCTGGTGCCGGCTGGTTCTTTGCTGCGGCCAGCAGGGGCGGCGCCCGGTGAGACCATTCGTGGCTATGAACGTATCGCCACCACCCAGGCCCAGTTGACCATGACCAAGGCCATGGGGCCGAGTTTTGGTGCAAGCCAGTGGATACTGTTGTCAGAAATCGGCTACACCTATCAGGATCTGTCGAATTTGCCTTTCAATGGCCCCGGCGCGGCACTGCCATCGTGTAACCAGCCCGGTGGTGAAGCACTGCTTGCGGCGGTATCCAATGGCTCTTGCCAGGAAGCGGTTGGCGGCGGGTTCGCGACCAAATCGTCATGGGGCTATCGCTTTGTGACCCGGCTTGATTACACCAATGTGTTCGCTTCGATCAACATGTCGCCGCGTTTGGTGTGGTTCCACAACGTCAATGGCGTCAGCAGCAATTTCAACGAAGACAGCAACATTCTGGCGCTGGGTTTGCGCTTTGATTATCTGCAACGCTGGCAAGCGGACATTGCCTATACCAGTTTCCTGGGTGGCCGCAGTTTCAGCGGGACCGATCCGGTCGCACCTGGTACGCAGTTGAATGAGACCACCTTTGCACCGGGATCACCGGATCAGTCGGCCAGCTTCTCGACCAGTTCCAATCCTTCCGCTGATCGTGACTTTCTTGCGATTTCCATCAGCTACGCGTTTTGAGCTCGATCAAGGACACACCGATGAAAAAGATCACATTCATCCTCACACTGATGGTTGCATTTGCGAGCTCGCATAGCGCCTGGGCGGCCGTGTCAGCGGAGCAGGCCAAGCAGCTTGGTCGCAACCTTACGCCAGTTGGTGCGGAAAAGGCGGGCAACAAAGCCGGCACCATTCCAGCCTGGACAGGCGGCATCCAAACGATTCCGCAAGGCTTCAAATCGGGGGGGCATTATCCCGACCCCTGGGCCAGCGATAAGCCATTGTTCACAATCGATGCGAACAATTACCAGGAGCACGCAGAGCACCTGACGCCGGGGCAAATCGCTTTGTTCAAGCGTTATCCCGAGAGCCGAAAAATGGTGGTGTATCCAAGCCGGCGCAGCGCGCTGTATCCCCAGGGTATCTATGACGAAACCCTGGCCAATGCCACGCGCGTTGAGCTTCTTGATGGTGGCAATGGCTTTACCGGCACCACTGGCGGTTTCCCATTTCCAGTGCCGCAAAGCGGTCTGGAAGTGATGTGGAATCATCTGACCGTGTACAAGGGTGACACCTACGCGACCAGTTGGTCGCAAGCACCGGTGACATCACGCGGAGACTACAACCTGGTCGAGTTCGACTATGAATATGATTTTGTTTACGGCAACCAGAGCAAAGCACCGCAAGATCGCCAGGACAATCTTCTGTTCTACTTCCTGCAGATGGTTCAGGCGCCGACGCGTCTAGCCGGGTCGATACTGCTGGTTTACGACTACGCTGACCAGATCAAACAGCCGCGAAAAGCCTGGACATACAACCCCGGTCAACGGCGCGTGCGTTTGGCTCCCAACGTGGCGTATGACAACCCGGGCACCGCGGCTGATGGCCTGCGCACCAATGATGATTTCTTCATGTTCAATGGCGCGACTGACCGTTATGAGTGGAAGTTGGTGGGCAAAAAGGAAATATATATCCCGTATAACGGCTACAAGATCAACGGCCCGGATCTGAAGATTCGTGATGTGATTCGGCCGGGGCATATCAATCCAGAGCACGCGCGCTACGAACTGCACCGAGTTTGGCATGTGCGCGCCACTCTGAAATCAGGCACCAGCCACATCTATAAAACGCGTGATTTCTTCCTCGATGAAGACAGCTTTGTGGTTCATGTCGCAGACAAGTACGACAACCGCGATGAGCTGTGGCGGGTTGATGAGATGCATTCCTACACCTACTACGACGTGCCGTTTTTGGCACCCGGTGTTGAAGTGCACCATGATCTGAGTGCGGGGCGTTACATTGCCCTGAGTCTGCGCAACGAGGAGCCGGTTGTGTATCAGCCGATTCAGCGGAGCCCGGCCGATTTTCGCCCGGACACCTTGCGCAATCGAGGTCGCCGCTAAGACTTTGGTTGCGAGTCCGCCGCCCTGCAAGTTGATCAGGGTGGTGGATCCGCGGTCCTGGTCGGACGCATAAAAAAACGCCACCTTAAAGGTGGCGTTTTGATTTGCGTGCTTGAGTATGCTCAGGCGCCGCGTTGAGGACTCATGCCGAGACTTACGGCTTTGCCCCTTGCGGAAATACGTTGAGCAGCAGGTTGGGTGAGCCGGCCGTTGCCGGGCTCAGGGCCAAGGCGCCAACCGTGGCATTGCTCAGCAGGGCACTGGTGACATCGGCCGGTGACAGCGACGGCGTTTCACCCAGCAGCAGGGCGGCAGCGCCGGCGACATGCGGGCTGGCCATGGACGTGCCACTCATTGTCGCGGTGCCGGTGTTGCTGTTATAGGCGGCGGATTCCACATCGCTGCCTGGCGCGAAAATATCGACACAGCTGCCGTGGTTGGAGAAGCTGGATTCATTGTCGGTACTGTCGCTGGAACCCACGGTGACGGCGTTGGTTGCAGAGGCCGGCGAGCTGGTGCAGGCGTCTGCATCGCTGTTGCCTGCAGCCACAACGGGCAGAATGCCGGCGGCAAACAAGGCATTGGTGGCCGCATCGACATCGGCGCTGCTGCCGCCGCCAATGCTCATGTTGACCACGGCCGGAAGCTCAGCATTCTCAGCAACCCATTCCATGCCGGCAATAATGGCCGCGTAGGAGCCGTTGCCACCACAACCCAGAACCCGAACCGGGTGCACGGTGGCCTGTTTGGCCACACCATAGGTGGTGCCGGCTGCGGTGCCCGCGACATGGGTGCCGTGGCCGTTGCAGTCCTGCCAGTTATCCGGGTCGGCCTCATAGCCGAGCAGGCTCCAGATGGCATCAAGCGTCACGATCAGCAGGGAATCAATACCCAGCGGTCCGTCGTTGATGAAATTGCGACCGGCGCCAACGCGCCCGCTGAATTCCTGGTGATCCGGATTGATGCCGGTATCCAGAATGTAGACATGAACGCCTGCGCCAGCGCTATCGGGATAGCTGTATTCGCCGTCCATGGGCAGCGAGTACTCATCGATGCGGTCGAGGCCGTAGACCGGTGACGGCTGGGTAGCGGACACGCTGACCAGCTGATCCGGGTTGATCGACGCGATCAACGGCAAGCGCTCAAGTGCGGCAACCTGCCGATCGGTCAGCTTGGCGGCGAAGCCTTTGAACACGGTGTCATAGGTGAAAAGGGCGGGTGGTGCACCGATCAGCGACAGGGTTGATGACACCAGATTTTCGACCAGCTGCAAGCCAACCAGATTGTCGTTCAGGCGAACGATGTAGGGTTTGGCGCCAGTGCTCTCCGGGCTGGCTTCGACCACTGCGGCGGTATCCGCTGCTGCGCTCGGGAGACTGGCGGCATCGTCACCGCAGGCGCTCAGTGCCAGTGATGCGGCACCGACAAAAAGCCCGTTACGAATTGTGCGTGACAGGGTGTTGTTCGGACGGTTTTGCATATTGATCCCTCTGTGGTTTTTTCCGATAGGAAAATACGCTAGCAGAACACGCCGGGGACTTTATGGCCTGATTAGGACAATGACATCAAAATGTCAGGCTGCTGCTGCAATCACGTCGATTTCAATTCTGGCGCCAGGGATCAGCAGTTCGCTGACCACGGTGGAGCGTGCCGGCGGGTGCGCGCCCAGCAATTCGGCCCAAACCTTATTCACCGCGGCAAAGTCGGCCTTGTCGGTTATCCAGATGGTGGCTTTCACGATGCGGCTGAGGTCGGAGCCTGCCTGATGCAGAATCTGTTCGATGCGGTTGAGGGTCTGGCGCGTCTGTGCGCCAGCATCCGGCGAAACCAGCTGGCCCTGATCGTCCAGTCCGAGTTGGCCAGATACGAACAGCAAGCCTTGCGCCTGCACCGCGGGGCTGAGCGGGATGATGCGCCCGTCGGCCAACTGTGGCGGCTGGCCGATACGCTGAA
>JBFKEC010000079.1:0-12536 GCA_041619315.1 Oceanococcus sp.
CTGGTCGACCTCGGAAATCTGGGATGACGGCATCCTTGATCCGGTAGACACCCGCAACGCACTGGGCATGTCGATTTCAGCCGCCCTGAACGCCCCGATCAACGATCCACGTTACGGCGTCTTCCGCATGTAAGCTCAAAAATCAGGCGCATCGACCAATGCGCTATGCTGAAAAAATCAAAATCAGAGCGCTGTTGCAAACAGCCGGGCCCAGACCCGGCGCGCAGATGGCGCCGCATCAGGAGACCTTTCATGACCATTCGCCACAATCTGGCTGGCCTGCTGGCCTGTGCCTGCTTTGCGCTGAGCGCTTGCGACGGCGGCCGCCAGGGCCAGCAAATCACCTCGCGCGACACCACGGCAGACCACTACACGCCTAGCGGACAGCGCATACCCCTGGATGTCTGGCAGCCGATTCCAGGGCGCCAGGTCAGCGCCGAAACCCAGCTCGCGCGCGACACCATCCTTGGTCCCGATGCGATCGAAGATGGCAAGGTCAAAGTGTGGTGGTTCGGTGTTTCCAGTTTCGTGATCAGCGGTGGCGGCCATCTGTGGCTAATGGATGCCTGGGAGCCGATGGGTCTGCAGGCCGACTATGTGCCCGTTGGGCGTGAAGAAATCGCCGCCATTCAGCCGGAAGCGATCTTCGTCGGCCATGGCCATTTCGACCACGCGGCCGACGCCGGCTACATTGCCGGACGCAGCGGTGCCGTAGTGGTGGGCTCGGAAGAAATCTGCACCGTGGTGCAGTCCGATGCGGCCGAGGAAGGCCTGCAGGATGCGTTCGATTGTCTGATTACCGGCACCGCCACCATGCCGCCCCCAGGCACGCTGCAATCGGTACAACTGTGGCAGGACATGCAAGCTGTCTCGGTACTTCAGCACATCCACAGTGCCGCCTCACCACAGACCTACGAGCCGGGCGACACGCCGTTCATTCATGTGCCCAATCTGCTGCCTTATCTGGGTTATGTGAACAGTGACCCGGAAGAATGGCTGCGTTTTTTGCGCACGCTGTCACTGGAACAGGGTGGCACCTGGGCCTATCACTTCCAGCTGAGCGATTTCACCCTGCTGTGGCATGACTCCACCGGCCCGATCGTGGAATCCGATGCGGACGGCGCCGCTGTGCAGCTTGCACTCAACAGCTTCCCCGAATGTGTTGACGTTCAACTCGGCGCTATTGTCGGCTTCGACCAACCGATATCAGGCTTGCGTGACCCGCGCCTGTACGTGGAACATGCCCATCCGCGGGTGTTTCTACCCAACCATCATGACGCCTGGGCGCCGGTGGTTGGTGGCGGTGCGGCGGCTTACAAGTCGGAATGGCAACGCGAAATGGCCAGTCTGGAACACCCACCACTGGTCGACTATCTGACCGATCCGGTGGATTACATGGTGGCCCGGGTTTATGACATCAACGATCCGATCTGGGCAACGCCTATGCCGGGTTCGCGCTGTGCACAGAGTGCAGACCAAACGCCCTGATTTCAGGGCGTTTTGCGCGCCGCCTCAAGCATTTTCAGGATATTGCCGCGCTGCTCCGCAGGCAGGCCGCCCTTGACCAGTTCGTCGATCATGCTGCGGATCAGCTCGACCCATTCCTGCGGCGGCTTGGCTGCCGGATCTCGCGCTTCAAGCAGATCGATGAGCTGGTCAGTCTTGTCGATGCCATCCTGCCAGATCGGATTGCTGGCCCCGTACTTGAGCAGGCGCTGGGTCAACAGCGCACTCCAGGCTTTCTCCAGGAACCGCTTGGCCGGCGCCGGCACATCACGCGCAAAGGTGCTGCGCTCCAGTTCGCGGGCGACCACACGACGCGCCTCGCTGATCACGAATTCGCGCCGCTGTGCCGCCTGCTTGCGCTGCAAGGCATAGAAACGCTCGATCTGTTCGTCCTTGAGCGGTTCGGCCTTGGCCATGGACTCACGCACGAAATCCGGCGACAGATCAAACATTTCCAGCACGCGGGCCAGCGAATCCTGCATCTCCTGCGCTTCTTCGGCATTGACTAGACGATGACGCGCCGCCTTGGTCATATGCTCGTCAATCAGACTGGCCAGAGGGTGCGAGGCGTCGGTGAACACCGAATTGTCGGCAATGGCTGATTTCACCAGCGGCATGCGCAGCGGTTCGTGCTGGGCTTCCATGTCGCGCGACAGCAGCGGATCTGCTTTGACTTCATTGAGAAAATGCCCGGCCAGACTGGTCCGCTGCACCGAGATCAAGCCGCTCTCATAGGAAATGCCGGGCAGCGGACGCTTGTCCATCAAAGCCAGCAAATCTGCGGCAAGCAAACCATCGGTGTAGCCCTCGCCATCATTCTCAAGCGCCAGACGGGTCAGCATCGCGGCGGTCTTGCCGTCCACATCACTGATCTCACCCGGCGGCTGCATCCAGTTTTTGGGCGCATCCTGACCCTGCCCGGCTGGCGTGCTGTCCTCGATCTGGGACAGATCAAAGGTCGATTCAACAACCATTTGAGCCGCTTCAGAGCCGACATTGCGAAACAGCTGCAACATGCGCTCGTAGAGGCGCTCCAGATTGCCAATCACATGCACTTCAAAGCTGCTGTACAGCACCTTGCGCCCGGCCAGAGGCCAGTCAAGCTTATCCGCAGTCTGCTCCAGCGCCTGATGCAAACCGGTCGGCGCCACAGCCTTGTTGTCGACCGACAGCGACATGATCAGGCGCACCCGGTTAAATCGCGCATCAATTTCAGCGATTTTCTTGAAGTAACGCGTCTCGGCAATCAGCAGCGCTTTGGCCACCGCAATCAGGCTGGCATTGGCACTGCCGTTTTGTTCCGGCAGCTTGCGCTGGCCGGTAGCGTCCTCAACCATGAACAGGCGGCCTTCAACCTGATCCTGCAGGGTGTCACACCAGATTGAGGCGTTCTGTTTGAGTTTGCGGGCCAGATCGCTGTTCTTGCGGGTATCGGCCGGATTGTGGTCCGCGCTGGCCGGTTTGAGCAGCAAGTCCGCTGTCTTGTCGACAAAGCTAGCCAGCAACGGACGCAATTCTTCACGAAGAATCGTGCGCAGTTGCTCGCGCGCGCTGTTTGCCAGCGCACTGAGGTCCTCCCGACCCTGCAGGCTTGCCACCGTATGACTTGCCATGATCCCTACCCCATTCAACCGGATACTGTTGTTATCGGTTCATCCCCTGAACCCTAAAGCCTACGCTTGGCAGGGAAGAACATGCAATGCAGACAGGCACTTACCACATCAAATCATCCGGCACCTGGAAATCGGCATACGGATCATCCTCGGCCGGCGGCTCGTTGCTGTCGACCGGCGGCACCCAGGTACGCTGTGGAATCTTTTCATGCAGCTGACGTGCAATCGACAGCGGCAACAGATGGTATTTGCCATCAAACTGAACCAGCCCCAGCTTGCCGTCGGCAAGTTGCGCGCGTTGCTTGGGCCCTACATACAAATGCTGAACCGCGCCTGCCAGAGTGAAGTGGAAGGCCGGGTCATTGTCACCAGGCTTGCCCTTGGCCTGCGCATGGGAGCCGAGCATCTGACGCACCCAGTCCGCCTGCTCTCGCGCTTTGCGTTGAGCTTCGCGCTGGGCATTGAGTTCGCGATCACGCTCACGCTTGTGCGCATCCAGCGCCTTGAGTTCGGACTCACGCTGGGACTGCGCCTGGCTCTTGGCTTGATGGGCCTGCTTGCCACGCGGTTTGCGTTTGCGCGTTTCATGGGCCTGTTTCTTGGTGACCAGACCGGCCTTGATCAGCTGGTCACGCAGCGAATTGGACATGGGCGAGGTAAAAACTGGGGATGGCCGGGAATTCTAACCCCGTCTCCACCCCGGTGGGGACTTGATCCTAAGCATAGTTAGGTGGGTTCAGGCGACGCACCAATTGGCCACCTTGCGGGGCCAGCTCCGACCAACGGCCAGCCAGCTCGATTTCGAGCAAGGTTCCAGGCGCAAAACCCGGCGTGTTATGCGGACGCAGCAGCGATGCTGCCAGCCACGATATGCCCGGATTGTGCGCCACAACCATGGCGCTTTGGCAGCTATCCGGCAAGCTGTGCAGCAGGTGCAGAATATCCCCGGCATCGGCGTTGTACAGCGCATCACTGGGCGCATCGGTATTCAAGCCCATCAACTCGGCGGTCTGCCGGGTCCGCGTAGCTGAAGACACCAGCGCAACCTCGACGGACATTCCCAAAGCATCCGCACGCTGCGCCAGGCGGCGGATCTCGGCCTGACCCTGCGCGGTCAGCTCACGCTGATGATCAGCACTCCAGTCGCCGCCATCCGGTGGTCCCGCCTGGCCATGTCTGAGCAGATACAGCCTTGCGGCCATGAGTATTCTCCTGTTGATGCAAACCATGAAGGCCGACCAGCACCGCGCTGGACACGACGAACATGCGCAACGCCTGCGTATTCATCGACAACCCAAGCACGCTGCAGTTCAGCAGCCCTGAGCTGCTTGTCGCGCGCGCACCTTGGCAGGCGCAGTATAGGTCGCCAATTGTGCTTTGGCAGGCCACCGCATTCGCGCGCGAACAATTGTTTGTCTCGCCCACAAGGACGAAGCCAGCACGCCCATCGCAGGACACACTGAACACATGAAATACACCGTTAAAGACGTGACCATCAGCCGCCGCAGCCGTACCGTGATCACCTTGCTGCGCTGGGTGCTGAAACCGTTGCTGCGCCTGTTTTCCTTTGTTTCGGTTTTTGCCCTGATTCGCAACCAGGTGCGCCTGGCATCGCGCTGGCGTATTCGCCTGCACGACCTGCCCATCAACTACGACCGCTATATCAATGGTGTACCCGGCCCGATCGTGGGTGATTTCAACGCGACCGAAAAAACCGCCATTTTGTACCTGCATGGTGGCGCCTTTCTGATTCCTGCGGTTCCCGCCGTGCATCTGGAACTGCTGGCCAGAATGTGTCGCAAGCTTGATGCCGTGGGCTTCATGCCGGATTACCGCCTGGCCCCCATGCACAGTTTTCCGCAGCCCTTGGAAGACTGCGAACGGGCCTATCGCGGCCTGCTCGATGCCGGCTTCAAAGCGGACAACATCGTCATTGCCGGCGAGTCTGCTGGCGGTAATCTGACCCTGGGACTGCTGCAGCGTATCCGCGCCAACAGCTGGCCGATGCCGGCGTGCGCCATTCCGATCTCGCCGGTCACAGAACTGGCACGCGTGCATGTGCCGTTGTCGCGTGTGATCAACCGGCGCAAGGATCCGCTGCTGCCGATCAACGCCATGGCCAAGATGCTGCAGCTGTATGCCGGCAATCACGATGCCACCGACCCGGAACTGTCGCCGATCTATGCCGACATGCGCGGCATGCCACCACTTTTTTTCCTCGTCGGCGAAAGTGAAATCCTGCGCGATGACACCCTGATTGTTGCCGAACACGCGCGCCAGGCCGGGGTCTCGACCCGGGTTGACGTGTGGCCACTGCTGCCGCACGCCTTCCCTCTGTTTATCAATCTGTTGCCCGAAGCACTGCAGGCACGCAACGACATGATCGAATTCATTCGCGAACACACCCAAAAGAACAGCAAGGAGACCGGATGAGCTACGCCAAGGAATATCGGCACGCCAGCGAAAACCCACAGGATTTCTGGGCCGCGCAGGCCCGCCATCTGCATTGGGATAAGCCCTGGGATGCGGTCATGGATGACAGCCAGGCTCCACTGCATCGGTGGTTCAGCGGCGGACGTCTGAACACCTGTTACAACGCACTTGACCGCCATGTTGAAAACGGACGGACGCAACAGGATGCGCTGATCTACGACTCACCGCTGAGCGACACCAAGCGCCGCTACAGCTTTGCCGAATTGCGCGACAACGTTGCCCGTCTGGCCGGTGCGCTGCGCGACCTGGGTGTCGTTAAAGGTGATCGTGTAGTCATCTACATGCCGATGGTGCCCGAAGCGGCCATGGCCATGCTGGCCTGCGCGCGTATTGGCGCCATTCATTCGGTGGTGTTCGGAGGTTTTGCCGCGCCCGAACTGGCCAAACGCATTGATGCGGCACAGCCCAAGCTGGTGATGTCCGCCTCTTGTGGCCTTGAGCCCGGTCGCCTGATTGCCTACAAGCCCTTGCTCGATCAGGCTTTGGAACTGGCCGAGCACCCGGTTGAGCACTGCATGATTCTGCAGCGCGAGCAGTGCCAGGCCGAGATGCGCGCAGGGCGCGACGTCGACTGGGCCCAGGCCCAGGCACAAGCCCAGCCGGCCGAATGCGTCAGCCTTGAAGCCAACGACCCGCTGTATGTGCTGTACACCTCTGGCACCACCGGAAAACCCAAAGGCGTGGTGCGCGACAACGGCGGCCATGCTGTGGCCATGCACTACTCCATGCGTGCGGTGTATCGAGCCGAACCCGGTGAGGTGTACTGGGCCGCCTCGGACGTAGGCTGGGTCGTAGGCCACTCCTACATCGTCTATGCACCACTGCTGCTTGGCTGCACCACCGTCATGTATGAAGGTAAGCCGGTCGGCACGCCCGATGCCGGGGCCTTCTGGCGCATGATTGATGAGTACCGCATCAGCACTTTGTTCACCGCGCCCACCGCCTTTCGCGCGATCAAGAAAGAGGATCCGCAAGGCAAGCTGTTGTCAGGTCACGACATCTCGTGCCTGAAAACACTCTATCTGGCCGGCGAACGCTCCGACCCCGACACCATTGACTGGGCTCAGAACCAGCTTGGCGTGCCCGTGATCGACCATTGGTGGCAGACCGAACTGGGCTGGCCCGCCGTGTCCAACTGCCTGGGCATTGAACAACTGCCGATAAAGCCAGGCTCGGCTGCGGTCGCCGTCCCCGGTTATGACATGCAGGTTCTGAACGAAGATGGCCAGCCACTCGGCCCCGATCAGATTGGCAATCTGGCGCTGCGCCTGCCGTTGCCGCCGGGCACCCTGCTGACCCTGTGGGACAACGACGCGGGTTATCGGGAAAACTATCTGAGCCGCTATCCCGGCTATTACCTGACTGGCGATGCCGGATTTTGCGATCAGGACGGTTACATTTCGATCATGTCGCGCATTGATGACATCATCAACGTCGCCGGCCACCGATTGTCCACCGGCGCCATGGAACAGGTGCTGGCTGCCCATCCGGCAGTGGCCGAATGTGCGGTGATAGGCGCGAGCGACGCACTCAAGGGCCAACTCCCACTCGGGCTGGTTGTTCTCAAGAGCGGGGTCGAAGAGGCGCCGCAAACGATCATTGCCGAATTGATCGCTCAGGTGCGTAAGGAGATCGGTGCGGTTGCCTGTTTCAAACAGGCGACCATCGTCCCGCGCCTGCCCAAAACACGCTCCGGCAAGGTGCTGCGTGCAACCATGCGCAAGATCGCGGACGGCGAAAACCCGCCCGTCCCTGCTACCATTGACGACCCCAAGATTCTGGATGAGATCCGTGAGGCGCTAGGCGCCCTTGGTTATCCACACACAGACTGAGCGGTGCAACGCCAAGTGCGTTGGCGCCGCCAGGGCGATCACAGCGCATGATGAATATGGTATTCGGGGGCCTGACCACGCAGCGGCCATGCCCCGTTTCAGGTGACATTGCATGAGCCGGACTCCGGCCATCCTGATCAGTGGTGGCGGCACCGGCCTGGGTGCGGCCTGTGCACGTGAATTGGCAACACAAGGCTGGCGTGTCGGCATCCTGGGCCGTCGCCTCGACAGGCTGGAAAGCGTTGCCGCAGATATCCGCAAAAGCGCCGGCGATGTGCAGATATATCCGCAATGTGTGAGCAACGCCGAAGCGGTGGCCGCCGCGATTGGCGACTTCAAGCCCAGCGCGCTGCTCAATGCGGCGGCCGTGTTGGGCCAAGGTGATGTGCTGGACGATCTCGGCCCGGAGAAATTTGCCCAGGTTCAGGCCATAAATGTGAACGGCACATTCAATATGTGCTGCGCGGCGATGCGCCAATGGCAGGCCGCCGGACGCAGTGGCGATATCGTCAATGTCACGTCTCTTGCGGGCATCCGCGGCATGCAGGCATTCCCCGGATTCTCCGCCTACGCGGCTTCAAAACATGCCATCGTAGGCCTGACCGAGGCCCTGGCCAAAGATGGCAAAGCCCACGACATCCGGGTGAATGCGATTGCTCCAGGCATGATGCGCACCGACATGCTGGCGCAACTCGGCATCCACCCCAAAACCCGGCCCGAAGATGTGGTGCCCACCGTGCGCTATCTGCTCGACCGCACCATGTCGGGCCCATTGACCGGGACGACGATCGAGATTCACTGCAATGACGACTAAGCCCCGCCCCATTGTTTACCTGACCCGGCGCGAACATTTCTGCGCCGCCCATCGGCTGTGGTCTGATCAGCTCAGCGCCGAGGAAAACAAGGCGCTCTACGGCCCGTGCTCGCGTCAGTATGGCCACGGCCACAACTACTTCATGGACGTCACCCTGCGCGGCCCTGTCGATCCGAAAACCGGGGTCATCGTCAATCTCACCGAAGTGCGCGATGCGCTCAAGGAACTGATTCTTGAGGACACCGATCAGCGCCACCTCAACCATGACTCTCCGCTGTGTGCCGGCGTCAATCCCACCGCTGAAAATCTGGCCGTTCTGTTCTGGAGTGTGCTGGAACCCCGGTTCGGCGCACTGCTGTACGAGGTCAAGGTGCAGGAAACGGACAAAAACTGGGCAATCTATCGCGGCGAATAAGCCTTGGATTACCTGCAACCCCCAGGACCGTGCAAACGGCCCCCCAACAAAACCCAAACAAAATGAGTACAGACAACATCGTGATCGTGGGCGGCGGCCAGGCCGGCGCCACTCTGGCCCAGGAACTGCGCAAGCTCGGCTTTGAAGGCGCGCTGACCATTGTCGGTGAAGAACCGCAACTGCCCTATCGCCGTCCCCCTCTGTCCAAGACCTACCTCGCCGGCGATGCCAGCGAAGAAAGTCTGTACGTGATGAAAGCGCCGATTCTGGAAAAGAACAACATCACCTACCGTGGTGGCGTCAGCGTCACCCAGATCGACCGCGCCGGCAAAACGCTGACGCTGGACAACGGTGAAACCCTCAATTGGGACAAGCTGGCCCTGACCACCGGTGGACGTGCACGCCCGCTGCCGGTCGAAGGTGCGGACGCACAAAACGTGTTCGAATTGCGCAGCGTAGCCGATGTCGATGCCATTCGCCCGCACTGCCAGGAAGGCAAGCGCGCAGTGATTATTGGCGGCGGCTTCATTGGCCTTGAAGTGGCTGCAGTGGCGCGCAAACTAGGCGTTGACGTCACCGTGCTGGAAGGCTTGCCGCGCGTGCTGGCCCGCGTGACCGCACCGCCGGTTTCGGAGTTCTTCGAAAACGTCCATCGCGAGGCCGGCGTCAATCTGCGCACCGGTGCCAGCGTTGTTGAAATCAAGGGCAACCCGGTCAGCCAGGTCGTGCTGGACGGTGGCGACACCCTGGATGCCGATTTCGTCGTCGTCGGCATCGGCCTGATTCCCAACACCGAACTGGCGTCGCTGGCCGGCTTGACCGTGGACAACGGCATCGTGGTGGACGAGTTCGCCCGCACCTCGGATGAAAACATCGTCGCCGCCGGTGACTGCACCAATCTGCCCAGCGGGTTTTACAACCGTCGCCTGCGTCTGGAATCCGTCAACAACGCGATGGAACAGGCACGCACCGCAGCGGCCACCTTGCTGGGCCAGGAAAAACCCTACGACGCGGTGCCCTGGTTCTGGTCGGATCAGTACGATCTCAAACTGCAGATGGTGGGCATTTCCGAAGGCTATGACGATGTGGTGATGCGTGGCGAACCCAGCAGCCGCAGCTTCTCCCTGTTCTACCTCAAGGACGGTGTGATCATTGCTGCCGACGCGATCAGCCAGCCCAAGGACTTCATGGCCGCCAAGAAACTGGTGGCTGCTCGGGTCGCCCCGGACAAAGCCGCTCTGGCCAATCCGGAACAGGTTCTGGCTGAACTGATCCCGGCCTGATCAGGCCGCCAGCGCCTGCTCCAACTCATCCAGAGCCTCGCCGGTATACACGGCGAGGCTCTGCAGATGAGGCACCGCATTGCGGCAGCCGATAAACCCGACACAAACCTTGTCGGCATAGCCGATTACGGTCACGTTGATGGCATAGCCATCGAACAGTATCGACATCGGGTACATCGCTTCCAACTCTGCACCGCGTAGATACAGCGGATGTTTGGTCAGGACCACGTTGGACACCACGAAGTTGAAGAACGGCGGCATGCGTGACAGCGTCCCGGTGATCTGCCCGGCCATCAACGGGGCCAGCCCCATCAGGGTGAACTGCTCCAGCGCCGTGGCCGACATGCTCAGAAGCTCCTGTTTGGACCGCGTCGTCGTGGCGTGAATCTGCTTCACGCGCTGCAACGGGTCGGCCTGATCGGTGGCCAGCGGACAAACAAAGCCGGCCACCGCATTACCGGCCTGATCGCCCTCGCGGGCCAGCCCGATCGGCACTGAGGCATTGAGCGAACGCTGCGCCATGGCATCGTGCTCCAGCATGTAGAGCCGCACGGCGCCCGACACCAGCGCCAGCGTCACATCATTGACCGTCACCCCCAACGCCTGACTCAGCGCTTTGATGCGCGCAAGATCGAGCAACTGTGTGCCCAGACGTCGCTGCTGGCTGACCGGTTTGTTGAACACCGAAGCCGGCGTGTCCATGGCCGCGCGCACCGTGCTGCCCTGGCCCCGACTCATCTCGATCAGCTTGCTCGCCAACTGCCCCAGACCGCGCGCCTGACTGCCGGTTTCGCGCATGATGTCGGCCAGCTTGCGGGCCAAAGAGCGTTGCAGCCGGGTTCCCGAAGGCGGGATCGGACGCTCGCCCGGCCAGCGCATGTCGGCGGCATCGTCAGTCAGCCACAGCTTGGTCAGACGCATGGCGCCCATGCCATCAATCGCGCAATGGTGTGACTTGAAGTAGATCGCGAAACGCTGATTCTCCAGCCCTTCGATCAGATGGCACTCCCATAGCGGGCGGGCAAAATCCATGGCATTGGAATGCAGTCGCTGGACCAGTTCGCCGAGCTGGCGCTCACCACCCGGCCGCGGTAAGGCGGAATGGCGCACATGGAAATCCATATCGATCTCACACGGCTCCCAGGCCGGAGCAAGGTCTGACAAAGCGCCCTGACTCAAACGCCAGCAAAACGGCTCGGGCAAAAAGGGCCGGCTGCGCAAATGCTCAACCATGTCGCGCACGTAATCGCGAGCGCTGTCCGGCGGTAGCTTGAAGGTCATCAGGCACCCAAGATGCATGGGGGCTTGCGCCGTCTCCATCCGCAAGAAAGCGGCATCCACTTGGCCCAGGCGTTTTTTCATAGTGTCTCCCCCAGCTATGTACTGGCTTTTGTCGTTCTTATGGCATGCACACAGCCGCCACCGCAAGCCTGCAACAGGCGCTCGGCGCGCGGCGCGGATTTGTTCTACAGGCTCATCAGTTCGGGTGAATCTGTGCTCCAATAGCGCTTATAACATTGATCGAATTACAAAACCTTCAGACTTGGCAATGGGGAGACGTCTGATGAATAAGCCCGTGCGTATTGGAGCCCGGACAGTCGCGATCGCGACATTTGCCATCGCCTTTCAGAGCCCGCTATGGGCCGGAAATTTCAAACTCGGCCCGCTCGATGGCGAATGGCAAATGCAAGGCAGCTACGTCTACTCAGTGCGAACTGAAAAGGCAGACGCTGGCATCATTGCCACCGAGGGGCGCGAAGAAGTCGAAGCGCCGGAATGGCTGAAGTGGCCGGAGTCGAACAATTTCGACGATGGTGATCGAAATTTTGAACAATGGGATGCCGTCAACAACCGCGCCACCCTGCTCGGTGAGCTTCATCTCAAATGGGGCCCCGATTTCGGACTTATGGTGCGCGGCGATGCGTTCTACGATCTGGTCTATCGCCAGGACCGCAACGCCAACAACAGCCCTGAGTCCATCAGCACTTCGCAGGATCCGTACAACAGCTTTACCGACGACGCGCGGCATTTCAGCGGCAAGCGCGCCCGCCTGCTCGATGCCTACGGCTACGGCAGCTGGTACCTGCCCGGCAACATGGCGCTCAACCTGCGTGCTGGCCGCCACATCGCCGCCTGGGGCGAGAGCCTGTTCTTCTCCGGCGTGGCGCTGGCACAAGCCCCCGCAGATGCGACCAAGGCCACCGTGCCTGGGGCCGATGTCAAAAGCATACTGCTGCCGGTCAATCAGGTTTCATTCCAGCTTGCGGTCAACAACAAGCTAACCCTGCTCGGCCAGTACAAGCTGGAATTCAAGGAAATCGAACTCAACCCGGTGGGAGAATTCTTCTCGCCGGCCGACGTGGTTGGCCCCGGGGCCGAGTTCATCTACGGGATTCGGAATCCGCTGTACTCTGAAACACTGGCCAACTACAACCTGGCCAGCACCACCGACCTCAACGAAACCATTCAGGTCATCGCCGATCTGTTCATCGGCCCGGGTGCACCGAACGTGCAGCTGCTGCCGGACGATCTGCTCGGAGAGCTCGAACTCAATCTGCCGGAACTCGGACAGCTTGATGA